>CAZNWW010000535.1:0-3471 GCA_964576155.1 uncultured Myxococcales bacterium
GATGGATACTCCTGCGCGGATGCGGTAGCCGTCGACGGGGCCTCGACAAAGCAATGCGTTCACGATCTCGGGGAGTGCCCCTGCACGGAGACCTCTACGGCCGGGGGGCTCTGGACGCCCTGCACTTCGGAGAATGACATCGGGTCATGCGCGGGAAAGAGGACCTGCGGTGAGACAGGCCTCTCCGAGTGCGACGCGGCGCAGCCGGTCACGGAAGAGTGCAACGGCAAGGACGACGACTGCGACGAGCTGACCGACGAGGACACCTGCGACGACGGGAACATCTGCACCGACGACTTCTGCCAGGGCTTCCCGGGCTGCGAGCACCTCCTGTTGAACGGAAACGAGTGTGACGACGGGGACGGCTGCACCGCGGGGGACCACTGCATCGGGGGGCAGTGCATCGGCCAGCTTACGGACTGCGACGACGGGAACGCGTGCACCGCGGACGGCTGCGCAGAGGGGAAGTGCTTCCATAACGCCATCGACACGACCTGTGACGACGGGGACGAGTGCACCTCCGGCGACCACTGCGAGGAGGGAGCCTGCGTCACGACCGGGACCCTGGATTGCGACGACGCGAACCCCTGCACCGACGATGTCTGCGACCCCGGACTGGGCTGCCAGTACACGCCCGTCGACGCGTCCTGCTCCGACGGGGACCCATGCAGCGAGGAGGACCACTGCGAGGGCGGGATCTGCGTCGGGATCGGAGGCGGGGACTGCGACGACGGGGATCCCTGCACCATGGACGCGTGCGATCTCCAGGGGGGCTGCATCCACACCCCGATCGTCCCCTGCTGCGGCAACGGGATCATCGAGGGCCCGGGCGAGGAATGCGACGACGGGAACCAGGCAGGGGGCGACGGCTGCGATGCGTCCTGCCAGATCCAGGAGGGACCCTGCTTCCAGGACTGGCTCGTGGGCACCCCCTGCAACGGCGTCGACTACGGAAACGGATGTGTCCCCTCGGACACCGGCTACCACTTCAAGGGCATCTACAGCGGCTACGCCTGCTGGTGGCATCACAAGAACCAGGCCTGGAATACCACCCAGGAAACGAACTACTACCACCTAGCGCAGCATTTCGGGGTCACCCCGGGTACAGGAAAGGTGAGCTGGTGCCACGACAAGAACTCGACCCCGACCCCCGCTTCATACAGCAGCAATAGCAGCTATTTCAGCATCTCCAATGTCGGTGCATGGGGCTGGTGCGCAGAGTCGGACCCGAACAGCGTCGGCTTCGTTTGCATCCCCCAGGAGGGCTACCAGGCCTGCTCCTGACCCTGGTTTCCCGCTACGAGGCGGGTCCTCACGTTCTGTTTGGCCTTGAAGATGAGCATCGAGACCCGGCCCAGGATGTTCACTTCGTTGTCGCCGCTGGTCTCGATGGACAGGAAGTTGATTTGCGGATACCTCGACGTGACCTTGGCCATCACGCCATCTGAAACACCCGAAGATGGCATGCAGCCAAACGGCTTGCTGGAGATGATGCCATCAACCTTGTCAGCGTAGTGAACAGACTCTCCAATCTCCAGGTTGCCCTCTCCCCCGAATATCTCCGGGTGGTAGTACTCCCGGCCCAGGTCAGCCAGCTCGTCCAGATCGAAGAGCTCCGCCCGGCCCCGGAAGGACTCCGGATTGAAGGCGGTCCGGAACTTCTTCCAGAACCACATGATCACGCCAGTCGAGGTCTTCTGCTTGCGCAGGCTTTTCTTCCATGACTTGAGCTCCCTGCTCGTGGTCGCGTACTCGATTCCTCGCAGCGCCTCCTGGGTGCGGCGCCAGTTGTCGTACAGAATACGCTGGACGAACAGCCCGGGAATTGCCTCGGCTCCTTCATCCGCGATGAATCGCCTGAGGTCGTAGTTGCCGTCGTTGTGGGCCAGGTTGGCGAAGAACTCACCGGTTATAAAAACCAGGGGTAGAGTCGCCTCGTGACGGGGCAGGCGAGCGAAGAGTTCCCCTGCCTTCCTCAAGGTTCCTGGCAGCTTGAACAGCCATGCCCGGGAACAGAATGCATCCTGGATGAGCCCTTCGGCCTCTTCCAGGGCATCGAGCAACTCCTGCTTGTCTTTTACCACGGGCCGCAGAGCGCATTCGGCGATGTGCATCAAGTCTGCGAGGATGATTGCGACCATCATGTTGATTCGGAACACCAGGTTGATCTTCAAAGCACTCCCCGGCGCCGGCGCCTCGGCGGTGTCGGAAGAGAAGATCATTACGCGGAAATTCTTGAAGCCGGCTTCGTTGAGAACCTTCAGGTACTCTGCCGGATACATCCCGTACCGGCAGGGCCCGCATTGTCCGCCGCCTCCAAAGAACACGTAGTCTTCGACGATCTCCTCTTTGGTGAGGCCCTTCTCCTGCTCGAGCTTGACCAGGTTCCTTATCAAGGCCCCGGAGGTGAAATACATGGGATTGCACTCCATGCGATTGCCGTACTCCTTGCCCCAGCGCACGTCCTCCTTGATGTGGTCTCCCATGTCCAGGTAGTTGAAACCATGCCTCTTGAAGTAGGCCCCGAGGAACCGGGATTTTCGCCTCTCGACGAAGCTGAAGATGACGGTGACCTTCTTCTTGTCCTTCTTCGGGAAGATGGGGTTCTTATAGCCGCTCCACTGCTCTTCGTGCGCCAGCTTCGGTGGAATTACCGGCGTGTCCTGATCCAAACCCGACACCCTATCCATGTCGTATCCCCTTCACTCGCTTCCGCAGCCGGCCCTCTTCGGAACGCAGGAAGTAGTCGATCGTCTGTATCCGAATGGCCAGGGAGGCCCGGGGCTTGTTCTGGTCAATGTCGTGGATCAGGAAGTGCGGGGTCTCGGACCTGTCCATGATGTTGTCCACGTAGGAGTAGGTCGGCGCATCGTGGCCGCATTTGAAGCTGCTCAGATCCACCACCGCCAGGTTGGGATGCCGGGCAGCTACCTTCGCCGCCCAGATCTTCAGGTTGGTGTTCCGATTGAAGTTGCGCACCCACACATCCTTGATGTCAAATTCCTCGGGAGTATCCCGAAGGTCGTCGGATTCGCCGAACAGGGGGGCCAGGAATTCCTTGTCCGTGGGCAGTGATTCAATGCACAGAATCGGATAGCCCCGTACCTGGAATTCCTCCAGGATACCGTGGTTGAAGCCAGGGTCATGATGGTAGGGATGGCCCAGCATGACTATGCCGATTCGGTCATTCTCTATCAGCTCGTTGATCACCCGGCGACCCCGCTCCCTCAGTCCGGCGAAGTAGCGGTTCATGGCCTGGTAACCCTGGCGGACGGCCCAGGCGTTCTCTTCCTCGGTGATGTCCAGGCGGCCCTGGAAGTACTTGAACAGCAAACCCTCGGCCTCGGGCGGGTTGTCCAACCGAACCAGCGGCTTCCAGTATTCGATGTCCCGCTCGGCGAAATGGTCCCGGGACTTCGTGAAGACCGCATGAGTCACTTCGGGCGTGCCCATCTGGATAACGCACGCGTT
>CAZNWW010000536.1:0-2236 GCA_964576155.1 uncultured Myxococcales bacterium
CTGGAGGCGAGCGCAGCGAGCCGGAGGGCGATGGGGGCGGGACCCCGTGCAGAGATGAAAGTGTAAAACCCTGCAGGCAGGACGGATCCGGATGTCGATGCTAGATCCTAGAACGGAAAATCATCGTCGCCGCCGGCCTTGGGCTTGTCCGGGGCCGCCGCAGCTGGAGCGGCTTCGGCGATGTCCGCTGTGTGCGGGGGTCGGCCGCCGCCCTCTGACGTCCTGGAGAGGAACTGGACCGTGAAGGCCACGATCTCGGTGGTGTAGCGGTCCCCACCGTCACGATCCTGCCACTTTCGGGTCTGGATCCGTCCCTCCAGGAAAGCCGAGCTTCCCTTCTTCAGGTACTCGTTGCATCGCTCGGCGAGCTTCCCCCAGACCACGATCCGGTGCCACTCGGTCCGATCCTCCCAGTTCCCGTCCTTTTGCACTCGATCGTTGGTGGCGAGGTTGAAGTTGGCGACGGACTGCCCAGACGGAGTGTGCCTGAGCTCGGGATCACCGCCGAGGTTTCCGAGGAGAAGGACCTTGTTAAACGAACCAGCCATGCGTGCCTCCTTGCGCTGAATGATTACCCTATATATCGAAGATCACGCACGCAGGGGAAGCAAAAACTTCACGGCATGGGGAGGAGGCCGCAGCTCGCCTCGACGACCACGTCATCGATCGCGTAGGTGACCAGGGGCGCGAAGCCCGAGTTGCTGCCGGGATGAAACTCCAAGGCGACGTCACCGGGCGCCAGGTCCGTGAGATCCACGACGGCGTGGAGCCAGCCGCTGGACTGCTGGCAGTCGGAGAACACCACGAAGTTTCCGATCAAAACGGTCAGCGCGCCGGCCGGGCATTGGTTGTCCGCGCTGAGTCCCTGGTACCAGAAGTCCAGGGTCACCGCATCGACCGCGGGGAGGGAGATCGTAGGGGTCGTTGCGACGCTCTCGAAGCCCGGGAAGAAGGACATCCCGATCCCTTGCAGGGAGTTCGGCGCAGAGTGACCCGTGGGGCCGATCACCCAGCCGAAGCCCGGGAAAGGCTGCTGGTCGGGCTCGAGAGTCCAGCCCTGGGCCTCGCCGTCGTCGAAGTTCTCCTCCAGGAGCACCTCATCATCGCAGCAGTCCGGGCCGCCGTTGGAGGTGTTGAAACATTGCTGGAGGAAGCAGACGTCGTCGGTGCAGGGATCCCCGTCGTCACAATCCACGTCTTCCTGGCAGCAGCCGGGCGCCGCGCCGTCGTACACGTTCTCGCAAACTCCCCCGTCGCAGAGGTCAAGGGTGCAAAGATTTTGGTCGTCGCAGTCCCCGTTGGATTCACAGCACCCGGGGATCGGCGCGTGGCTGCAGATACCGGTCAGCACGTCGCAGGTGTCCGTGGTGCAAGGATCCCCGTCGCCGCAGTCAGCATCCCCTGCGCAGGGCGCCGCTACCACCAGACGCACATCGTCGATGAGCACCGCGGTGTCGTAGGTCGAGTCGCCCGCGTCCGAGACCGTGAACTGTATGGTGATGCCCTCCGCGCCGATGAAGGCTGGATCCAGGGGGATCGACGCCTCCTGCCAGGGCGTCGCCCAGACGCCGCCCTGGTCGAAATCGACATCCGCGGAGAAGAGGCCCACATACTTCGAGCCGCAGTCAAAGCACTCACCCGGCGGACAGAGTTCGGGCACGTTGACAGAGAACACGGTCTCCTGCGCCTCGTTCGACGCTACGAACACCTTGAACTCATCCTCGTAGCTCGACCCGCACCACTCCTTGAACTCCTCGCTGTAGAAGCGCCAGGAGAACTCCAGGTGGGTGGCCCCGGTGGTGGTGCAGAAAGCCCGCCACATGGTCCCGTTCTCACTCGAGACCAGCCCGGTGCTCACCAACGCCATCTGGTCCCCCTCTGGCGCAGGGGTCGCACCGAGGTGCTCGATCACCTGGACGTCGCCGGTCCATGACCAACCGGCCAGGGTTCCGTCGTCCCCGGGGACCGGCCCTTCGAATCCGTCCTCGTAGCACGCGGCGCCGACGCAGTCGCATGGGCTCATGCACTGGCCCTCCCCACCGCAGATATCGCCCCAGGGGCAGAGCCCGCAGATCCCGGCGCAACCATCGATGCCGCATTCGTCAGCGTCCCCGCATTGGGGTACACAGCTCTGGCATTGTCCGCCCACCCCGCAGATCTCACCCAGTTCGCACGCACCGCAGGAGCCGCCGCAGCTGTCATCACCGCACCCGACCCCCAAGGGACACACCGGGGT
>CAZNWW010000536.1:2246-3471 GCA_964576155.1 uncultured Myxococcales bacterium
CGGGGTACAGACCGTCGCGCAGAGGCCATCGTCGCAGTAGCCCTCCAGGCACAGCCCGCAGTTCCCGCCGCAGCCATCGGGTCCACAGTCTTTATCCGCGCAATCCGGGATGCAGCATCCGGGGCTGATCACCGGGAAGTGGGCGCAGATGTTGTCCTCGCACTCGTCGTCGGTGCACTCGTCGCCGTCGTCGCAGTCTGCGACGGTGTTGCAGCAATCCGGCTGTGGGATAGGTAGGTTCACGCAGCCCTCGCCGGGGAAACATTAGTCAGAGGTGCACGCGTCCCCGTCGTCGCAGGTCACCGCGCCTCCCTGGATGCAGATCCCGTCCAGGCACATGTCGTTCTGGGTGCAGACATCGCCGTCGGAGCACGGCGTTGCGTCGGCGACGAAAGCGTTGATGCACCCTGTGGCCGTGTCACATGAGTCCGTGGTGCACTCGTTCAAGTCCTCGCAGTCGAGTTCAGCGACGGGGGTGCAGACGCCGTCGATACACGCGTCTTCGAGGGTGCAGGTATCGCCATCGTCACACGGCGCCCCGTCCACGGCGACGTTCGCGCAGGATCCGTCATCGGGATCACAAGTGTCCGCGGTGCAGGGGTTGTCATCATCGCAGTCGTCGTCTGACTCGCAGCAGCCCGGCGCAGCCGAGGGGGTGTACGCGCAGTCCCCGGTGGCGGGATCACAGGCATCGTCTGTGCAGTCGTTTCCGTCGTTGCAGTCCATCTCGTCCGGGCCCGCCTGGCAGGTGCCCCCGGCGCAGACGTCACCCTCGGTGCAGGGATCCCCGTCGTCGCAGGCTACCGCAATGTTCGCGTAGGAGCAGTCGCCGGTCTGAGGGTCGCATTCATCGAGGGTACATTCGTTCAGGTCGTCGCAGTCAACCGCGAGACCGGCACAGAGCCCGTCCGCGTCACATTCGTCCGCGAGGGTACAGAGATCGCCGTCGTCGCAGGCCTCGCCCTCGCCGATGGAGGCATGTACACATTCCCCGGTGACTTCGTCGCAGGAGTCATCGGTGCAGGCGTCGCCGTCATCGCAGTCGAGGGGCGCTTGGCCGCAGAAGCCGCAGCCGTCCGCGCCCTCGATGCAGCGCCACTCCACGCAGTGTTCAGGGTTCGCTGGGACACATTCCGCGTCGGAGGTGCAGCCACAGGGGAGCGGCACGTCTTCATCCGTGTCCGCCGGTGCAACGGTGTCGTCCCCGGTTTGCCCGTCGACCCCC
>CAZNWW010000537.1:0-3471 GCA_964576155.1 uncultured Myxococcales bacterium
GTCGATGAGGCCTCGGGCCGCGTCCTCGGGGAGCGCCGGGGGGAGGGTGACCAGCATCGCAGCAGGCACATGGAGACGAGGCTCGGAGGTGATCGGAAGGTCGACGAAGTATACCGCGGTCCAGAGGAGCGCCAGGCCGGCAAACCCCCAAGACAGGACCCGCAGCTCTCGGGGCGCGGTGATCAGCCCCAGGGCTGCGGCTGCTGAAATCCCGAGCGGAAAGTAGGCAGACTGGAGCCAGGCGTTCCGCACCACCAGGCCTCTCGGAACTGAACCGAGGAAGCTGCGATCCAGCGCGGGGAGGGCATCGGCGGCCACCTGCCCGGGCACCACGCCGACGAGATGAAGGATCTGCATCCCGGCCAGGGCTCCGAGGACTCCCCCGGCGAGGCCGAGCGGCAGGATACCTTCGCGCAACCCCAGATGACCCCGGGCGAGGACGACCACCCCGACCGCGACGGGGACGATGACCACCATCTCGGGTCGAGTGAGGAGGGCCAACCCCAGGAAGGGCACGGCCCCCGCGAGGCACCACCGACGACGGCCGTCGAGGAAGCCGTCGAGGAGGAGGAGGCCGTGCCACAGGTAGAAGACAGCGACCACGGCAATGCTCTCCGTGCGGTGATCCTTGACAAACATGGGGGTCAGCGCAAGGAGAACGGCGAACGCCGGCGCGGCCGGCCCGTCCGGCCGGTATCTGCGCAGAAAGGTCACCGCGGTGAGGAGGGTCAGGAGCCCCAGGAAGGTGTGGAGCCAGACCATCGCGAAGTGGTGCGGCGGGACGAGGCAGAAGAGCAGGCGATACAGCGTAAACGCGCCTGCTCCGTAGCGCGGGATCCCTTCGAAGGACGCAACCTGATGGGTGAAGTCGAAGGCCCAGAAGATCTTCACGAGCCGCGGCGCCACCGAGATCCGAGCTGCGACAGCGGCTACGACAGCCGCGACGACGGCGACCCGCGTCATCGCCCCGGCGCCCTTCCAGGCCGCCCATTGGAGACGGAACGAGAGGCCCAGAGCGAAGAGGCACGCAGCCAGGAGCAGCATGACAAGCCAGACCTGGGTCCGGTCCAGGGAGGACATCCGGGACAGGTCGGTCCAGAACCCGGCCTCTCCGGCGTCCACCTCTCCGGCCGGATCGCCCGCGTCCGGGCCGTCGACCTCGACCATCGGGGCGGTGAGCTCCATCCGCCCCTTATCATTCCGTTGGATGGCCTCGACCACGGTCATGAACAGGCGCCCCTCCGGGGAGTCCAGGCCCTCCATCGGATGCACGTGCGCTATGTCGAACGAGGCGCTGCGGGCGATGACGCGCTCATCTGTGGTGCGGGACGTGATGACGATGGCGAAGGCCGCTCCTGCAGGGTCACTGAAGCTGAACGTGAACCGGCCGGGTTCACGTTTCGTGTCCACGTACTCCCAGCCGGCGGGGAGCTGATACCCGTCGCCGTCCTCAGCTACGAGGAGGGACTCGGGAGAGGAGCCCTCGGCGAAGCAGGGATCGGGCAGCAGCAGGGCCAGGATGACGAGCGTTAGTCCCAAAACAAGCGAAGATGCCTTAGCGAAGCGGCCGAGATGCCCGGGCTGACAAAGATTGCGAACAAAGTCGATGCCGAGTATCGGCGTGTTCGAGTGAGCGAAGCGAGTGAACAATCTGCCGTTCAGCACTGGTAGATCGGCCACTGCAGCAGGTAGGTTCGCTTGTTTTGGGGCTAGTCTGAAGTAACAACTCGCCATGAGTGACTCAGGGAGGATCGATGCCGACGTATTGGGAGGGCACCTCGGCGCTCTTGCATGCCTTGAGCTTCTTGACGATCTCCATGACCTTCTCGGTCTTCACCTTTGGGACGTCCCAGGTGTCCCCGGTCATGGCCAGGTATGTCTCCAGGTCCGCGATGGCGCCGGCCGTGTCGTCGTCCATATGGATCACGCCGCGACAGTAGAAGACGTCCGGGTCGGTGGCGTCGGTGCGGACCGCCTTGTCGATGTACCGCACCGCCTCGGCGTGGTCGCCGCCTCCCCGATGGTGGTTCATCGCAATGTACAGAAAGACCCGCGGGACATCGGGGAGACCCGGGGCAGCCCGCAGCAGGAACTCAGTGGATCTCTCGTAGTCCTTCTTGTAATGCAGCAGCGCACCGGCAAAGAACGCGGCCACCGGATCATCCGGGTGGTCTTCAGCGGCCTTGACGAAGCGCGCCTCGTGGATCGTCCGGTCCTCATTCCGGGCGTACATGCCCATGATCTCCCCGAGGAGACCCCCGCTCTTGTGCCCGCGCTCCACCAGGCCCTCCAGGACGCGGAGGGCCTCGTCGGGCTTCCCGATGAACTTGTAGTGGTTCGCCAGGGCGCTGACCACGCCCACGTCGTCCGGGTACCGGGATGCCCCATCCAGCAGCAGGTCGATGAGCTCTTCGCCCCGCCCGGCCCGCATGCTCAGCCTGGCGATGATCCAATACCCGTACTGACAGGCACCCAGCCGATCGTGGAGGTGCCTGGCCAACGCCACGGCCTCGTCGGTGCGACCTGCGCGTCGCAGGCTGCTCGCCAACAGGAACAGGGTACAGGCGGCCTCGCCGGGGGGGCCACCCTCCAGGAGCCGATCCACCTCCACGTTGGGGTCCTTCAGCTCCCCCAGGCCGACGTGGGCCCGTGCCGTGTCGATGCGCCGCCTGAAGGTCACTGTGCTGTTGGATGGGAGGCCCGGCGGATGGGTGCTCCCCTCGGAGACCGCTACACGGAACCACCGCTCTGCTTCGGCACGGAGATCGGCCTCGAGGAGCACGAAACCCGCGTCCACAGCGAACAACAGACGGTCCTCGGGCTCTACCTTCTCCCATACCCCATCGAGCCTGCGGATCTCCCGTCTGATGAACTCGGAGTCCTGCATACCTGCCCAGGGCTATCCTCCTGAAGGACACGACATGCAGGAACCATGCACCGGCGCTGCCCACGGCCAGGGAGCCGCCCTGCAGCCACCGCGACACCGACCCCAGGCCTCGTCTGACGTCAGATGGACGCGCATGGGTCTCGTTCGGATCCCTCACGATGCGGGTCCAGATCTAAGAGGACTCCCCGGCGCGGAGGCGCGCTTCGAAAGCGGACAGTAGGGCCGTCTCGTCGTCGGGCTGCGCCGACGACTCCAGCACCGTGACGGAGAACCGCTCGGTGCGAAGCCGCGGGGAGACGCCCTCCGAGGAATGTCTCACGGACAAGGAGACCCTGGTTGCGGCGTCCCGGTGTTCAAAATCGACCTTGATCGAGTCCTTCCCGATGTCGAGCCCCGTGACGCTCCAGCCGCCCAGGAGATGCCCACCGAACAGGGTCTCCACCTGGGCTTGCTGCCCGGGGAGGATCACGAACTGCCGGTCCTCGGCGCCATGCGCGCGGGCAGCGAGCAATCCGAGTATAAGGAGGAGAGAAAAGCCTTGCTTCATGGCGGCTCCAAAGGAATTACCTCAGAACGAAACCAGG
>CAZNWW010000538.1:0-3466 GCA_964576155.1 uncultured Myxococcales bacterium
CCTCTGCCGCGGGTGGTGAAGGCAGGCGATCCCGAAAGCGGGAGCGGTTTGCGAAAAACGAAGGGGGTCAGACCCCGCCACTTGACATACAACCCCTCCATTTCGCCTGCCAACTGGTCATCTAAGGCCACTCGTCGAGGGGCGGGTTTGTAGAAAAACGAAGGGGGTCAGACCCCGCCACTTGACATACAACCCCTCCATTTCGCCTGCCAACTGGTCATCTAAGGCCACTCGTCGAGGGGCGGGTTTGTAGGAGAGAATTGGTTTACTGCTTTGACCTGCGGGTTCCGAGCTGCGCGTAGTATGTTGCTTTCGGAGGTCCGGTCGACGAGCTCCCGGCTCAGTTACGTCCATCTCGGTGGGTCAGTGTCGTTGGGTGCTGCGCCTCCGGCGGATACGAAAGTGACTTACACCGTGTGAAGGTGCAATGCACCCTACGTCGTTACTGGAGATCGTTGATATCACTGTATGGTTAAGTGAGGCTGTTATGGATTAATTAGGTTGTTATGGATAATACCGTCCGCAGACCGTCCGCACTTTCCACAGTGATTCGCAGTTCCTCAATCGAGCTGTCGCTCGAATACATCATGCAATGGAAGCGCCCAAAACACTTTGTCTGCCGGAGGGGTCCGTTGCGCTCAGCGACGGCCAGGATGGCACTCCCTCAGGCCTGCCGCACCTTGAGTTCGAGCGAGAGCCTGGCGCCGCTTCGATGACCATCATCGCCTTCCTCACTGGCCCAAAGTCCTCACCAGGATCCTTGACCATCTCCAGTTGCCATGAGCTCCCCCTACGCTGGCACCGGCTCGGTCGTCGTTTTGCGATCAGGAACTGTTCGCCAAGGATTATCAAGAGCTGGTCTACCAAGGAGACGAAGGGCAAAATGGCGGAACGCCCACAGCCAGGGCCCCTCCATTACAACGACCACCCCCAGAGACAAGGGCGGACCAGGCAACATTCTGCGATTCAGTGACGTTCAGATCCCGGACGAGACGCACCGGTTTGCCCAAATGAAGTTCTCAATACCATATCCCTTCCCCTCGCCGCCTCCAGTCTCCGATTCGGTCATCGCTGACACCACAGCTGCGGTCTCCGATACTCTGCCGGGAGGCGCAAAACCTGGATGATTTGTCTTACCCACCCCCCGGTACACAAGTAGTTCCCAAAACGGGGTCAGCAACAGGCCAAGCATCACGACAGTGATCCCGAGGTTCAGCATCCACATGAAGTTGCGTAACCGCCGGTAATTCCCAACGGAATCGACCAGGGCCGTAGATGCGCTCATCATCATGATCACCGGCGCCTCGACCAGGATGACCAAAGCAAACGCGACGCCATAGGCAGCCAGGTTGTACTTCGGGTCCGGCATGCGGGCGATCACCGCCGCCAGAAAGGGCCCCTCCAGGGCCATCATCAGCCAGGTGGCCTGCAGAGGCAGCCAGAACCGAAAGAGCGTGGAAATGCGCACGGGACTCGTCATGGGCGCTACCCTAACCGATGGCAGCGATTAGTCTACATCGATTCCCAACGCGCCTCGCTCACCATGTACAAGAAGGACGAGATCGAGTAGCGATCCCCTCAGTCCGCGGTCTTGAACACGAAGGGGTAGGTGACCCGCACGACTCCCCCGTCCTGCGGTGAAGGGAACCGCCAGCGTAGAACCTTGGTCTCCACGCAGTCCACCATCTCCGAATCATTGAAGTCGGTCTCGACGACCTTGGATTCTATGACCTTCCCCCTAGGGGAGATGACGAAGGAGACCTTGAGCTTCCCCTGGAACTCTGGGTTCCTCTGGAGCGCTTTCTTGTAGCACCACTTGACTGCACCGAGCTGCTTGCGGATGTACTTCTCGACCACGGTCCTGTCCAGCCCGCTGCTCACCTCCATCTTCCCTGACTCGACCCGGGGCCGGCCCTCTCCGGATGAGATCGTCGTCTTCCCGGTCTTCGTCGCCGAGAGGCTGGCGGGATCTGAGAGGTGCGGTTTACCGAACATCGTGTCCGGATCACGTTTCGCAGCTGTCCAGACCACGCCGAGCGCACCCCTGTCGCGTATCTGGTCATACTCGTCCAACCTGCCGTGGCCCCCCTTTCGACCAATGCGTTTGCGCATAACCACGCCCTCGGTGCGCTGCTTCTCCTCCGCGTCCAGCCACTGCTCCCAGGCGGAGGGACCCGTTTTCCTGGCCCCGAGGATGCCCTGGAGCTTGGCGGGCGCCATGACCTTTGGGGAGGGTTCCACCTCGACCAGCGTCTGCGGCACCGGGCCCTCGAGGAGTTTCTCGTCGCATCCGCGTTCCAGGATCCGACACGCCCGCCGGTAGGCCTGCACCGCGTGGATCCTCGTGTTAGACGCGCTGCGGGCAGTAGCCCGCAGGAGTAAATCGAGCCCCTTGTCCGCGTCGATCTGTTGGAGCCGGAGCTCCTGGAACAGGGGTTCGGCCCAGGGGCCGAGATCCATGGAGTACACCTCGTGGGTCTGGGCCATGGTGGCGCGGGTCTCCCCGAAGGGCCGGACCTCGAGCTCGTCCCACGCTACGACCCGCTGCTCCATGCGACGCCGGAAGTTCGTGTCGTCGGAGCTGGCGGGTTCGAAGACCTCCATTTCGTCGACCCGCTTCTTCTGCTTCGGCGCGCCCAAGCGCTCCACTACGAACGCGTGGGTCCGGCCCTCCGGATCCCAAGGTGCGAGCACCGAAACCGAGGTCCCGGGGGGCTCGAAGAGATCCCGCTCTTCAGGGAGCGCTGCTATCATGTCCAGGAGCCTCCGCAGCCCGCAGAGGTCTGCCCGGACTTGGTCCATCTCCAGAAACGCCTCCGCCACGATCTTCCCCTGCGGGTCTTCGGGCTCGAACGACGCGCCCAGGAGAGCGTCAACGCGCCCCCCGTGCAGGATCTCGAGCGCGTCGTCGCTAACGAGCCCGAGGGATGTGGCCAGTGTCCGCAGGATCGGGATCCCTCCCCAACGCGCCGGCTCGGACAGCTCCGAATAGGCCCTCTTCGCCTGCGCCAGGTCGCCTCCGGTGTCCATCAGCACGTCCAGCGCCTCGATGAGCGCGCGGGCGGCCTCGGCCTCCAGGCGGAGGCGGTCCAGCACCGGCCCTGGGATGCCGTCGTCTTTCGGCGCCGCCTCTTCCTTGGCGGTGGCCACCTTCGGGACCTCGGGGCAAGAGGGGCAAACTCCTGCTTCGTCTTCGGCGCAGGCCCAGAGCATCAGCGCGGCCAGGGTCCAGGGGATGATTCTCCTTCGCATATCCGTTCCTCCTACGGCATTAGTTCGTCGCCCTGAGTCATGCTCGGCTCGGGTTTGCGAATGCACCTCGGGTCGAGCAGCTCAGGCCCGTACTCGAAATGCTTGGTGTCGTAATGGTACCACTTCCCCCCCCAGAGACGGAGCGCGCAGGGAGTGGACAGGACGGATCATCGGGGTTTTACGCCTCCAGGCAAAGTATCGCAGAGCGTGAGTC
>CAZNWW010000539.1:0-3466 GCA_964576155.1 uncultured Myxococcales bacterium
GCGTGCTGGCGCATGAACGGCGCGCCCGTCCCGCCATCGGTCCGGGTGAAGTCCCCATTGGCGCCCAGGGACCAGACGATGTCACCGGTCTCGAGGTCCACCTTGAAGACCCGGTGCAGGTTTCGCGCAGAGAGGAGCACCGCGTCTCCGCCCGGGAAGCCGTCGAGTGCGTTGGTGTGATCCCAGTCCTTCTTGTTTGTCTCCGGCGTATAGTGGTCGCAGAAGACCCAGTCCCAGATGGTCTCAGCGGTGGCCTTGTCGTGGATCGCGATAACGCCGGACTGCTGCGCACCCTCATCGGTACAGTCTGTCTCGGTGAGATACATGAGCCCGCCGTCTCCCCAGGGGAGGATCTCGTGGTGCTCCTTGCCCAGGGACGCCTCCCAGACCACCCGCCCCTCCAGGTCGATGATCGCGGGCCAGGTCTTGCCGCCGTCGGAGCCGCCGCCGACCAGGAAGCCCTCGGGCACCCGTCGCACCACCATCGCGGACCCCGACGCCTCGGTGTCGCGCACGTGGTACCACCGGTAACGTCCCTCCCCGTCCACCACGGCGATCACCGGCCTTCCGTCCCCTACGGTGTCGGAGAGGTTGAACGCGGTCCAGCCAGGTTGGACCCGGTCGGCCTCGTTCACCACGAGGCTCAACACGGGCAGCGCCTCGGGCAACGGGCCCACGGCCACGTCTATGACTTCGGCGGCCTCCTCTCCATCCTCCGCAGCGCCCCCTGCCATGAACGAACAGGCTGCGCCGTCGTAGAGCCCCAAAACTACGACATCGTGGTCGGTGGTCAGCTCCTCATCCTCGATGGATGCAGTGTAGTCCCCACAATCCACCTCCAGCGCGGTGGTCGCAGGCCTGTCCGTGGTCCAAACGACGAAGTACGACAAGACATTGCCCGGGTTCGCCACGGCGATCAGACCCAAGATGTTCAGAGGCGGCTTTGACGGCGGGAGCTCCGCCACCACGTCCACCGTGACGTCCACCGTGACGTCCACCGTAGCGTCCACCGTAGCGTCAGCCACAGCGTCCGCCGACGGCTCCCCCGTCGAGGGCTCACCTCCAGAGCATCCCAGGAGGCCGGCAACCAGCACGGCCCCGGCAATGACCATCCGCAATTCAGCGCGCTCCACGGGTCCTCCGTCGATTAGTTCCGCCCATGTTGTACCAATCTGTAGCCGGGTCGTCCACGGCCCGCTGATCTTTGCTTGCAAAACTCCAGGATTTCACTATATTAACCACAGTTCTATGACATGGGGGCGACATGGTTTCGACGGGGGTGAACGAGGCCGTATGTGGCGTGCCGAGGGGTCTACGCACCTCGATAAAAGTGTGGAAACTTTTAAGTGCCAACGAAGCACTTCCTCTCGCGGCCTAGAGCCGCGACGTCTGACGAAGGGGTGTCTGCGACCTTCTGACGACGCCGATTAGCAGGCTATGCCGACCCGATCCCGTGGGAGGATCGGTGAGGCGAGAAATTTCTCCCATATCCTTGAGCACATCGCCTGTCGGCAGGGGCGTAGCGATGGGATTAAGTGTCAAATTCCGCTGACTACGCACGTAGAAGCTGCGAGCCGAGCACTTTCGGACCCGGGTTCGATTCCCGGCGCCTCCACCAAACATCCATTCTCGAACTCTCTCTCCGCCCACCTGGAGGGAGGGTCCGTCCAGACCACCAAGCCCCGCATCTCCGCCTGTCCCCAAGGGGATCTCCGCTTCCCGGCCCTCCCAAATCCAGCCCCAGAAAAAGGACCCGCCAGATCGCCGGCCACCCCATTCCGGCCCGAATCTGACCGATTCTCTCTCCGTAACGGTCGCACCCTCCGGACAACGAGGAGGAAAAGAGGGTTGGATCCTCGATGTCCGTTCAGCGGCCCTCGCTGCAGCGGGCATCGTCGGGGATGCGGTGGGGCAGGACAGCGGCGCGGTTCGCGGCGCGAACGTCGTCACAGTCGAGATCCCCGTCGTGGTCTACGTCCCAGTCCGTTGCGCCGCGCTCACCAACGAGCGCTGCTGCGATGAACCACGTCGCCGCCCGCATGGCCGACTGGGTCATTTTTGCGTGCACCGGTCCACCAGACACCAATCACCTTCCTCGCGGGTGCCGCTTGGCATACTCCGCCCGCAGATGCGAGATCTCCACGTGTGTGTAGATCTCCGTCGTCCGGATATCCGCGTGTCCGAGGAGGGTCTGGACCACCCGGAGATCGGCGCCGCCGGCGAGGAGGTGGCTGGCGAAGCAATGGCGGAGGGTGTGGGGGTGGAGGCCGTCGGGGAGGCCGACGCTTCGGCCGTGCCTCTTCAGGAGCTTCCAGAAGCCCTGGCGGGTGAGGGGCGCACCCCGGCGACTGATGAAGAGAGCGGCGCGGGCGTCGGGTCGCACATGGGTAGCGGCCCGGAGCAGCTCCGCCCGGGGCGAGGCCAGCCAGGTCTCGACCCGCTCCATCGCTGTCTGGCTGGTGGGCACGATCCGCTGGCGGCGCCCCTTTCCGGTCACCCGCAGAAGGGCCCTGTCCATGTCCAAGTCCCCGATCCGCAACCCCACCAGCTCGGACACCCGCAGCCCGGAGCCGTAGGCGATCTCCAGCATGGCGCGGTCCCGGATCCCCTCGGGACGCTTGACGTCCGGCGCGTCGAGGAGGCGCTCCACCTCCTCCACCTTGAGGACCACGGGCAGGGCCTGGTCCACGCGCGCACCCTCGAGGCGGGCTGTCGGGTCCGCCTCCCGATGACCCCGGTCCAGGAGCCAGGCCATGAACGTCCGCAGGGCCGACAGCTTCCTGGCTCGACTGCGGGGCTTGTCTCCCTCCTCGGCCCGAGAAACAAGAAAGGCCTCCAGATCGCTGCGATCGCAGTCGGTAAAGCCCACGGAGCGAGTCTTCAGGAACACGCCTGCCTGGCCCAGATCCGATTCGTAGGCCACGATGGTGCGGGGAGAGAGGCCCCGTTCGAAGCGCAGGTGGTACAGGAAGTCGTCGACCAGGCGATCCATATCAATGGCATTCAGCGGTGACGGTGGACATGTAGTAGTCGCAGATCCCCATGAACATCGTGCAGTTGGTTGCCAGGGTCCCGTTCTGTCCGCAGGGGGGTTTGAAAAAGAGCCAACCTACGGACACCGCAGGGCAGGTGCTCGAGCACGCGGAGATGTTCGGCCAGAAGTACGTCTCCTGGCCGTCGCAGTTGTAGTCGAAGAGGCCGTCCCCGCGATCCTCGTCGAACCAGCCCTGCTGACCGGGCTTCGCCTGGCTATTGAGGTCGTAGCAGTCGCCCCCCTGGGTCTCCGTGTAATACCAGTCGGCGCCGCAGAGGCATTTCTTGTCCCAGTCGTCCCCCCACCCGTCCAGATCCTTGTCCGCGTGGTACCACTGGCAGTTGGTCGCGCCCTCCTCGTCCACCTCACCGTCGCAGTCGTCGTCCTGGCCGTTGCAGACCTCAGTGCCGCCCTGCCCCTGGCCGTCGCAGG
>CAZNWW010000540.1:0-3459 GCA_964576155.1 uncultured Myxococcales bacterium
ACCCGCGATCGCTCCCGCTGCACCGGAGAGGAGCTCCGTCAGGTGGTGTCGAACCACGGAATCGTACCGGATTACCAGCATCAGGGCTAAAGGAAAGCTGCGCATGCGGCGCTGGGTATACCAGGTCAGGATGTGTCCGGACTCTACATCGACGAGGTGGAGGTCAAGGCGGGTCTCGATACGCCTGATCCTGAGCAGGAGGCCTGCGAGACGGGCGGTGAACGGATCCAGGTCTTCGCACCCGGGGATGCGCCAGCTGGCGTCTATGTGGTGCTCCAGGACCACCAGGTGGGTGAATCCCCCCCCCTCGGCCAGCCGTCGTGCTTCGGTGAGCCCGTCCTCACTCCCGGGGGATGCGGCGACGGCCAGATCGGGGACTACCCAGATCCCCCCGATCACGTCTCCACCCGGGAGGACCTCCCGGGCAAGGTCCGCAAGGGCGCGATCGTCGCTGACCAGCGCGAGTCGGACTTCGCCTGCGTTGGCCTGCCCACGCGCGCCGAAGGCGATCAGGAGAAGGAGCGCTACCAAGAGGATGGGAAGGGTCGGACGTCGCAGGACCACCAGGTCAGTCCTGGCGGGAGGGTTGCATCCAGCGGCCGCACATGGAACAGGGCACCTTGCCCCGGCCGTGGGCCCGCTTCTTCTCGATCTTGACGCCGCAGCTACGGCACTCCAGGAAGAGGCGAGGGCGACGAGGTTTCTGTGCGCCGTTCCCATCTCCGCCGGGTTTTCGGACCGAGGAGCCCCAGGTCTCCGGAGGAGTGCCGAAGGTCCAGAAGGGGTCATCCGCGGCGAGGCCGCCAGAACGGCTGTTGTAGGAATGCCGCTGTCGGCCACGTCCCGGGCCGCTACGGCCGTCCTCGGGGCTGGTGGTAACCACCTCGAGGCTGTTGTAATCCGGCTGTGGCTGCTCATCTTCTGTGGGAGGGGCTTCAGCCCCGACTCCCTCTTCTGTGGGAGGGGCTTCAGCCCCGACTCCCTCTTCTGTGGGAGGGGTCTCCGGCCCCGATTCTTCCTCAGGCTCCGCCACTTCCAGCTTGTCGTCATCTTGAATCATGATGTCTCCATATTGGCCCGGAACTCAATAGCAGAAGTCGTCGTCCCTGTCTTCCGAATTCACCTCATCGGTGAGGGGACCTGTCTTCGGCAGGAGCTCGGTGAATCGATCCAGGGGATAATGGACCCGGTGGAGCATGAGGCCTCGACCCGGTGCGGTACGTCCGGCCAGGGTGCGGTCCTTGATCTCGAGGAGGTCCCTGATCCAGCCAGGCTCCTGGATGCCCCGTCCGACATCGACGAGGCAGCCCACCATGATGCGGATCATGTTACGTACAAAGGCGTTGGCCCGGATCCGGATCTGAAAGAGACCCCCCTCCCGGGTCACGTCCACGGCGTCGATGCACCGCAGCGGTGTCTTGGAGTCGCAGTGGGCAGCCCGGAAGCTGGTCATGTCATGCTCGCCGATGAAGTGGGCCGCTGCCTCTCTCATCCTGGCCAGGTCCATGGGCATGGGGACGTGCCAGGAGCGGTCCGCCAGGAGGGCCCGGCGAAAGCGCTCGTTCCAGATCCTGTAGATGTAGGTCTTGCCCAGGGAGTCCGCCCGGATCTCGAAGTCATCCACCGTGCGGGCGACCTGTCGGATGGAGATGTCATCGGGGAGGAGCGAACTGAGGCCCCGCAGGTATGCCTTCAGCGGGAGGTCCTGTGGCGGCTTGATCAGAGCCGGGTGGGCCGCGCCGTGGACCCCCGAGTCCGTGCGCGATGACGTGACGGCGATGATCGGGCGGCCGTGGAGCTCAGCGAGGCAATCCTCCAGGACAGCCTGGACCGTGGGTACGCCATCCTGGCGTTGCCAGCCGTGGAAACGGGTTCCACGATACTCTACGATGAGGAGGACCGGGCTCACATCTCGAAGGCGAGGCCGAAGGTGAGACCATGATCGGTGAGGTCCAGGCTCTTGTCCGAGTTGAAGTCGTTGAGCCAGTGGACGCCGTACTCGATGAAGAGGTAGCTGTTGTTCACGCCCAGCTCGTTGTCGAACACCTTGGCCGAGTGCGGTTCGAAGATGTCCAGGTGGAGATGCAGCGCAATTGCAGCGTTGAGGCCCGAGGTACCCCCCGCACCGGTGACATCATTCCCCGCGGTGGAGATCCAGGACGAGGTTTCCCCCGCCCCGTCGGTTATCCACCAGAACGCGTAGGTGAGGCCGCCCTTCACCGCCAGCACGAAGGGGATCTTGTATTTCTGCGCCAGGACGTCCATCCGATAGACGAGGCCGAGATCCAGCGGGACCATCTTGAACTTTGTCTTGTCTGGGGATTTCGTGCCGTCGGCCAGGAGGCCCCGACCCTGTACCCAGGCGTAGCCCAGGGTGCCGAAGATCCCGAGGGAGCCGAAGGGCCGCCAGAACTGCCAGTCCAACTCGCCGCTGAAGTGGACCATGTCATCCTTGCCGAAGGAGTTCTTGTACGGCCCGGAGCCGGAGAACTCGCTGTCGATGCTCGGGTGGTAGAACCCGAAGCGCACCTCCATCGCCATGAACTGGGGGCTCTCATCCGCCAGGGTGGGGGAGGCAGCCAGGAGCAGGGCGAGGGTGAACAGGTAGATGCAGGTCTTCATGCCTCGACCCTCCGTGCGGTGCGGTTTCTGCGCCGGCGCCGGAGTACGAAGAAGCCGGCGACGAGGGAGAGCAGCAGCACCAGCGGCGCTGCTGGCCCGACCTCGACTGTCAGCCAGGCCATGCCCACCAGGGGCCAGAGCAGGAAGCGGGCCGCAGCTCGCGCCATCGGGCGGCCCTCGATGAGCCGGGCAAGCGCGGGGCCTTCGACGTAGTAGGCGTCCACGAGTGCCCGACCGAAGGCGGAGCCCAGGAGTGTCTGGTCGCGGAACCGTCGAAGCACCATCACCTTGGGGGCCATGGGGCTCCCCCAGGCAGCGGTGGCGACGAAGCAGTACCCGCCGGTCTCACCGCCGCCGCTGTCCTTGTACTGTTCCCAGAAGTCGTCCACGTTCACCGGGGTCGCGCTGCTCAGTATGGAGAGCTGGGACTCGTTGGCGAAGTCGTCCACGGAGACCACACCCACGAAGTACTCGGTCCCGAGGGCCAGGCCGGTGATGGTGACACTCTTGGCGGTGAGGTCGCTCTTCTTGGGGAGGTCGGCCAGATCCGAGTCGGTGAAGGATGCTGTGTCCCAGTACACGTGGTACGTGATGTCTCCGCTGTTGGACTCGTCGCTCCAGCTCACCTTGAGGTTGTTCTCACCCGCGGAGACGTCCACAAGGGTGGGAGGCACCGGGGGCTCGTAGTCCCACTCGAAGTCCACGATCTCCACGATCTTCGTATCCGTGTAGTCGGCCTTCTGGAAGAAGAAGTAGAGAGCGACGTCGCCGGTATCACCCGCGTCGCACTCGTCCCCGAGGAGGTCCGGCAGCTCAATATAGAGTTCATTGTTGGAG
>CAZNWW010000541.1:0-3459 GCA_964576155.1 uncultured Myxococcales bacterium
GGAGCTGACGCCCAGGACCGCGCCGTCCACGGGAGAGAAGGCCACGTCCCGGAGCGCGAAGGGCGTGCTCAGCTCTGCGACGGTGCCCGTCGCCGGCCGCAGGGTAGCCAATTGCCGCATCCCCGGGTCGTCGGTGTTCCACTCGTACTGGGTCTCGGTCCAGAGGGTCGTGGGGACGTTGGAGAGCGCGACGGTCGCGCCGTCAGGCGAGACGTCGAGCACCGTGTACTCGCCCGTAGTATTCAACTCAGCGGTGATGGCGAGATCTGAGAGTTGCAAGGTCGCCATGCTCGTTCCCGAGGCGAGGAGCAGGTACGCAAAGCCGCCGTCGGGAGCGAAACCGATCCAACGGATCCCGCACAGCCCCTCAGGAGCGCTCGCGGTTCCATCCTGCAGATCAGCGACCGCGAGGCATGGTTCTTCGCCGACCTGTACGAGCAGGTATCTGCCGTCGGGGCTCAGGGCAGCCTCGGTAAACAATGGCGCCGAGGGGTCTCCAAAGTCGGGGATCTCCACCAGGTTGTCGTCGCCGATGACGTCGCCATCACCGTCGCCGTTGATGTCGCCGCCGTCGATCCCATCATCGGGATTCGAAGAGGTATCATCCCCAGGCGTCGGCCCCTCCTCCCATTCACACCCACTCAATCCCGCGAGCGTAGCAACGCAAACGAAGATCACCATCAACCGCAGCGGTGAAGTCCTTCCGATGTTCATGATCACCTCCCGTCTGGTTGTCGCCCTGTTCCTGTCCGCTGTTCTCATGTTGCAAGCCCGATGCCAGGGGCGATGTTGAGAGGAGAGAAAGATGCGTGGTCCGCTGTCTTGGCGATATCGGCGCATTGGATGTGTTGGGCGATCCGGCGGAATAGTGTGAATGATGTTTACAGCGCAGAAAAAAATCCACGGAAACAACTACACACTCCAGACCACAGAGAGCCGGAGAAAACTATCGAGGGCGAGCAGACATGAGGCGATGTGCTTTAGCCGGGGGTTGGCCCGTTTCTTGTATTAGAAGTCAGCGGACAGGGCGAAAAACAACCAGGAGGGCATGATGAACGGAAACACGCGTGCGGTCGCTGAGCGTGCAGGGGCGTTGACGGTACTCCTCCTTGCGTTGGGTTTGGTCGGTCTTGTCGGCATGGGCTGCGGCGGCTTCGGCTCGGATAGCGGCGGCGGCAGTAGTACGATGTTGGACGACACGAGCGCCGGGGCGGATTCGTCCGCGAGCGACAGCAGCTTGTGGGGGATGCCTGGGGACACCGTCCCTGGCAGTGATTGGGGCGGCCAGTGTGTGCCCAGCTGCGCTGGCCAGCAATGCGGCCCGGACGGCTGCGGCGGCTCCTGCGGCTGGTGCTCAGGGAGCCAGAGCTGCCAGGGCGGGCAATGCGTGGATCCCGGGGACTGCGTCGTCGACTGCGCGGACAAGGTGATCGGCGCAGATGATGGCTGCGGCGGCGTCTGCTCCGGCGGCGGCACGGGCATCGGCCTCAAGCCCGGCGGCGCGCAGGACGTGGGCTACTTCCGCCTCCTCGTGAAGAACGGCGAGATCCCGTCGCCGGATCTCTTCCCCATCGAGGGCTTCCTCAACGAGCACGATACTCCGCTGCCCCCGCCGGACTACGATATGTTCGCTACTCTCCATGGATTCCTGGGCCTTTTCTACGATCCCGAGGCGGAGGAGCCCCTCATTGCGATGCAGATCGGCCTCAACTCAGGGATTTCCCCGGGCGAGATTGAGGAGAAGTCGTTCAACCTGGTCGTGGTCGTGGATGAGTCAGACAGCATGAACGCCGATGGAAAGATCGCGATGGTGCGCAGCGGGCTGATGCTGCTCCTGGATGCGATGGATGACAACGACCGCCTTGCTATCGTCTCCTACTCCAACGATGCAGAGATCCTCCTCGGCTTCCAGGCCACGGTCGAGGAGTCCAAGCCGATGATCGCCGATGTGATCTCGTCCATCGCCACCAGCGGCTCCACCAACCTCTATGCGGGAATGGTGATGGGCTATGAGCTGGCGGAGAACCACAAGGAGGCCCTCGAGGACGAGGACGCGCTCTACCGGGTCATGCTCCTGTCCGACGGCGTCGTGACCGCCGGGGAGAGTAACACCGAGGTCATCGTTGCGAAGTCCGCTGAGTACAACCAGAAGGGCATCGGCATCACGACCATCGGTGTGGGCCTCGACTTCAACCAGGAGCTGATGTACGAGCTGGCCAACCAGGGAGGCGGCAACTTCTACTTCATCCAGGACGCGGCCAAGCTCATGGACGTGTTCATCCACGAGATCGAGTACTTGATGACGCCCGTTGCGGAGAACCTGAAGATCTCGTTCACCCTGCCCCAGGGCTTCGAAGTGGAGGAGATCTACGGGTACGACTGGAGCGTCGACGCGGTCAGCGGTGAGGTGATGATCCTGGCGCCCCAACCCGAGACCACGATCACGGATCCCGACAAGCCGCCAGTGGAACCCGGAGATCCCGGGGATGGCCCCACGGATGCGGAGAAGGCCGCCGCTACGCTCTTCGCATCCAAGAAGAACGGCCTCCTCATGGTGAAGATCAAGAGCCTCTTCCCTGACGTCTTCGCAAGCTGGAGCGCCATGGAGTTCGCCACGATCCATTACAGCTACGACCTGATCAGCGACGGGAGCACCGAGTCCGCGACCAAGGCGGTCACCATGGGTTCCCAGAGCTACTTCGAAGAGGATGGCCAAGGTCCGCTCGCCTACTTCTCAGGTCCCGTCATGCAGCGGAACTTCTGCATCCTCCGCATCGGCCTGGCGATCCAGAAGGCCTGCACCATCATGCACACGGAGAATCCGGATCACGGGGACGCGTTCGACGAACTCTACGATGCGCAGATCTTCTGTAACGGAATCCAGCTGGCGCTCACCACCCCAGACGAGGCCATCACCGACGACCTCGAGCTGGTCACCGCGCTTCACGACAACATATGCGCAGTGTACGAGATCGACTGCGATTGATCCGGCGCCCTGTCCGAAACATCTTTCTATCTACCGAACCAGGCAGGCATCGAGGATCGACCGTCCATCGTGAGGGGTCTGAGGGTCCCGTCGTCGGCATCGATGATGACCAGGTTGGGGCCGCCGCCGGAGTCTACTACGGCGACGAGGCGGGTGTTGTCCGGGGACCAGTCGATCTGGTCGGGAAGGACCGAGAGGGCCTCGGGCCCGGCCGCGCGGCTGGTCAGTTCACCTGCGGGGTCGGCGCCGAAGATCCAGGGGCGGCCCTCCATGACCACGGCGACGAAGTTCAGGGGTGAGACAGCGCCGCCCATGGCCGCGTCCAGATCAGCTGTGAACGCGGTGTAGACAGGATCCTCCGGGTCGTCGAAGTCGACCAGGTGGATCTCGTGGGTGTCGTCGGATTGGACCAACGCGAGGTAGCTGCCGTCGGGGAAAGGGGAGATCCAAAGAGGGGCGAAGGCGTTCGGCGA
>CAZNWW010000542.1:0-2705 GCA_964576155.1 uncultured Myxococcales bacterium
GAAGATTCGTGCTACTTGGGATATCCAAGGGTGAAGGTCGGGATCATGCCGCCGACGGCGGTGACGTTTATCACGGGCTTGACGGAGATGCGTGTCAGGCAGCCGGAGTAGCGGCCACGGAGGGCGAAGGGGTTGAGGTTGATCTTGCGGGACTCGAAGGCGAGGCCATCGTCGACGACCGGGAACTCGTCCTCGGGGATGTTGACCCGCTCCTGGACGCACCAGCCGCCGGCCTCGGCGCCGACCAGGGCCTGCTCCCAGACCTCGGTCGAGGTCTCGGCGCCGAGGAGGACGCCGCGTCCGCCGTAGTCGTTGAGCGGCTTGACCACCATCTCGGCCTTGTGCAAGCGGGCCACGTCGAAGGGATCCCGGGAGTCGCCTCGAAACACCCGTGTTTCGTGTATGAGCACGCTGGTCCACGGGATGTGCGCATCGATGACGGCGCGTTCGTCAGCGGAGAAGTGATGGGCGTTCCTCGAGTTGGTCAGGAACGCGAGGACAGCCTTGTTTCCGACGATCTTTGAGCAGAACGGGTTGGCGAAGCAGACCCGCCCGGACCGGGCGGCCTCAAGGATGGGTTTGCAGTCGGCCCGCTTCTCGGACAGCTCACGGAGGATCACCCGGCGATTCACGAAGTTCCCCCGGAAGTCCCCTGCCCAGAGGGCGCCGTCCCGGAACTCGAGCTCCCGGGGATCCGCTATTCGGACGGGGACACCCCAGCCCTCGAAGTACTCCTTGGTCAGCTCGAACTCGGGGCGGGTCTGGGCGTCCTCCCAGTCCACCACGAGTATCCTCGGATCCTCTGCCAGGCCGAAGTCCTCGTAGGTGGACATCATCGCCTCGAAGAAGACGCGGGCCTGGTGCTCCCGCGACACATCGTAGGTCTCGCCCAGCTCCTGGAGGGCCGGCACGTCCTCGAAGACGTCCTGGTGGACCTCGTTCCAGATGACAGATGCCGGACTGTCGGTGTTGAACTCGATGAACTTCAGCTGATCCCCCTCGAGGAATGAGTCCAGCCGGGCGATGAGCACGTTCTGCTCGAGGCCGCTATCGATACGGAGGAGATCTCGATGCTCCTTGCGGAACGGGATGCGCGCCCGCACCTCCGGATCCCGGCAGTACAGGTGCACCACACGCTCGAGACAGCTGATTATCGTGCCCACCGAGTGCTCGAGGAGGTCGATTTGCGGTTGATCGATGAAGTGCGGCCGCAGCACCGTGGGAATCGGCTTGTTCGCGTAAACTACTTTGCGCTCTACCTGGGCCGCGTAGATTGCGTCCAGCATCGCCTTCGCACCCTCAGGGTCGCGGCGCAAGATTTTATGATAGGACGCTACTGCGTCGTTGATGACGGACATGGTCCCTCTCCTGATTGGTAACACCCTTCGGCGATGGTAATTTTAGGGATTTCGGGACCGGTGTCCAGGGGAACCTGCGATCAACGTAACAGGAACGATCCGACGATAGTGCGAAGCTCCTCGGGGCGTTCACCAAACATCGTGTGCCCGACCCCGGAGATCACCACGAGCTCCGCGTCCTCGAAGAACGGGAGATGTCGGCGCTGATGCTCGGGACCGATGAGGGTGTTGCAGGTCCCGGCCAGGAGGAGCACCGGCCCCTCGAAGGTCTTCAACCCCTTGGTGAAGCGCAGATGGATCTCCCCGTCCGACCCCGTGGCGTTGCCCATCATCGCCGGCATCACCCTCGCACCGTGCCGCCATGTGGGGAGCACCGCGTTCTCCAGCTTCCCGCCGCACCAGTACCCCTCCACGGGGTTCCCCTCTACGTCAGAGATCATCATGTGTTCGACGAGCCAGTCCTGACCAGCGTCTTCGTCAGGTCCGTCCACGTGCAAGGAGCGAAAGACCACCTCCGCTACCTTCCAGATGTTCCCCGGGGTCATCGGGGGTTGCATGTCGCCGGTGGAGGCCATGAAGTCCTCCATGATCTCCAAGGTGAGGAAGCCGGGCTCCGCCAGGACCGCCCGCGCCACTTTGTCCGGGTGCCGCCCGAGGTAGGCGGTCGCGAGCATCGCTCCCCAGGAATGTCCGAGCAGGTGGACCTTCCGTCCCTGGCCGTACCGCTCCACCACGCCGTCCAACTCCGCCACCAGCTTTTCTAGGGTGTACTCCGTGTCGGGGAGGCGCTCAGACAGGCCGGAACCGCGCTGATCGTAGAAGACGACGAAGAACTCGTCGGCGAGGCCCTTCAGATCAAGGAGCGCCCGGTAATCCCCGCCCGGACCCCCGTGGAGCACGATGATTGGCGGATTCGCAGGATCCCCGAAGGCCTCCGCGTGGAGCAGGACGCCGCCCACCTCGATGCGGGGCAGGGAGGGGTCGTCAGCCACGGTGGCGAGGACGGTGTACTCCCCGCCGGTGCTGACATAGAGGCCGACGACCAGGGCCAGGAGGAGGAGGACGATGCTCCCGAGGATGATCCCAATCCACTTGAAGACGCGCCTCATGTCCAATCCTCGGCACTCAACTGTTCAACCGTATTTGTAGCGCGGCGCTGCCCGGTTGACAAGATGCGGTAGGACGCGGCCTGGGGTACAATGCCCCGGAGCCGGGAGGAGATGATGAAGCAGGCCCTGATCCTGGGAGTAGTATTGCTGGCCCTCGGGGCGAAGTGGTGGGATCCGAGGTGCCCACCATGCCCCGAGCCCGTGGTGTGCCGGGAGAAGCCCTGCTTCATGGGGCAGC
>CAZNWW010000542.1:2715-3459 GCA_964576155.1 uncultured Myxococcales bacterium
GGGGCAGCGCTGCGACGAGACCGCCGGTTGCCTGCCCCGGGTCGCCGCGGATCAGACCTTCTCCGGGGACACCAGATCCCTCTTGCTGGACGTGACGGGCCAGGGCGGCGTGGCCCTGGCCGGATCCTTCGAGGAGCCTTCAGAGATCGCCAAGGGCGCCGATGCGGAGCAGACGCTGGTCGCTCGCCTGGCGCCGGGAGGCGAGATGAAGTGGAGCCGCAGCTTCGGACCTGAGGCGCACCCGGACAGGGCGGAGCAGGTCCGGATCGGCAAGGATGGAGCCATCTGGATAGCCGGGACATTCAAGGGCGACGAGTTCGCCCTCGGCGAGCTCGGCATCAAGGGGCACGGCGGTCAGGACATCTACATCTTGAAGCTCATGGGTGGAGGCCGGCCGCTCTGGCTCGAAGGCATCGGAGCCGCGGGTGAGGACACAATCCACGACCTCGAGGTCGGGGATGAGGGGAACGGCTACATCGTAAGCGACAACGGCGACGGCGCCGGATTCACACAGCAGCGGCTCCGCCCCGAGGGCGGCCTGGCCTGGACAATGCGGTGTCCGGGGACCGCTCCCGTGCTGGGCCTCTACCGGGACGACCAGATGTACCTGGCAGCGGCATTCACCGCGCCTAAGGTGAAGGTGAACTGGCAGGAGATCTCCCTCGGCGAGGGTGACGAGGTCGGCGTGTGGCTGGCCCGCCTGGACTGGGACGGCGACCTCGTCTGGGCGCGAATCCTGGACGG
>CAZNWW010000543.1:0-3456 GCA_964576155.1 uncultured Myxococcales bacterium
GCACTCGTCCATGGTCTCGAAGATGCCGTCACAGGACAGTGAGCCCGGGTCGCCGCAGCCGCAGCCGGAGACGCCCACGCATTTCTCGCCATCGAAGCCGACACCCATGATCATGTCACACGGTCCATAGCCGTAGGGGTCGATCTCGATGCACTCACCAGGCTTGGGTGCGCAGGCGTCCATGCAGGCCGACCAGGTGTTGTAGAACTGGTCACAGTCCTCACCGCAGCCGCAGCCGGAGAAGACCTCGCAGTCGTCACCATCCCAGGCGTAGCCGAGGATCATGTCGCAGGACCCGTACCCGGTGGGGTCGAGGGCCTCGCATTCGCCCGACCCGCCGGAGCAGTCCGCCTCGCAGTTGCAGATGTTCTCGCCGAGGCCGCATTCGCCGTCCCCGCAGTGGGTGCACACGAACGCGTTCCCGACCATGCCGCACATTCCCGTGGCCTCGTCATAATCGGCCAGGATGATCGCTGTGAGACCTGCGCAGCAGCCCTGCAATCCGAGATCGAAGGTGGTGAAATCCTCACCCTCGGGGATACAGCCGCAGTCCGGATCCTGGAAATAGACGCACTTGCCGTTCTCGCAGGCAACCATGGAGCAGGGCCCGTCCGGCTGGGGGCAGTCCTCGTCGGTGATGCACTCCACCGGTTCGCCGCACTCGCCGTCGTGGTCCATGGAGACCCCGCTCACCCACATGGCGCATTCGTTGGCGTAGGTCTCGCCGTCACAACCACATACCGGAGACCACAAGAGAGGACAGAGTTCCGGGTAGGGTGTGCAGATCCCCAACACGTCGTCCCAGTCGCAGGTGCCGTCGGGGAGGAGGCAGAACATTGAGTCGGGGCACGATAACCCCGCTTCACCATCGCAGGGCTGCCCGCCGCAATCCGGGTCCTCGACATAGACGCACTGCCCGTTCTCGCAGTATGCCTTCACGCAGGATTCGTCGGAGGGCACAGGACAGTCCGCATCCGTGATGCACTCCGGTGGCTCATCGCACTCGCCGTCGTGGTCCTTGGACATCGCGTCCATCCACATGATGCATTCGTTCGAATAGGTCTCCCCGTTGCAGCCGCAGACCGGGTCCCAGAGGAAGAAGCAGGCGTCGGGGATCGCCTGACAGGTGCCCATCATGTCGGCCCAGTTGCAGGTGTCCTCCGGGAAGAGGCAGAATTCACCCGGGGCACAGGGGAGGCCGATGAAGCCCCCGCAGGGCTGCCCGCAGCCCTCGTCAATCTCTCCGTCGCAGTCGTCGTCGATGTTGTTCCCGCAGATCTCTTCCTCCTCGCAGGGCCAGAGGCAGTCGACTACCTCTTCGGGGAGGGGCCCGCAGTTCTCCACGCAGGACCCGGCTTCGCAGGTCCAGTAGTTGTCGCAGGTCGGACACAACATCGGGCAGGGCTCCGAGAAGTCGTTGCCGAGGAGGTCGTAGCACTCACACGTGTCTCCGCATTCCGGCGGTCCGATACAGGTGTCCTTGCAGGCGTCCACGGTGTCGAAGATCGCGTCGCAGAGGTCAACACCGTCCTCGAAGAAGCAGCTACAGCCCGAGATCCCGACACAGGAGCCGTTCACCAGGCCATAGCCCATGAACATGGCGCAGGGGCCGAAGTTCATGTCCCCCAGGTCCTTGCACTCGACGCCGCAGCCTTCGTCGATGTCGCCGTCGCAGTCGTTGTCCTTGTTGTCGCAGATCTCCTCGGCGTCGGGATGAACCGTCGGGTCCCAGTCATCACAGTCGCCTTCCTCCGCGGTCCAGCCGTCGCCGTCGAAGTCCTGCCACGGCTCCTCGCAGATCCCCTCGTACATGAGGGACTGCCCCTCAGCCTGGAGGAAGCAGATGTTGTCGTAGGTCTGGTTGTTGCAGCCGCAGACCGGCGAGTAGTACTCAGGGCAGAACTCGGGCTGCTCCGTGCAGGTCCCGGTCTCCGCGCCGCAGCCGTCGAGATAGCAGAACTGATCCGCAGCGCACATCCAGTCGCCCCAGCAGTCGTCCCCACCGCAGTTGGGATCGACCTCGTAGACGCACGTCCCGTTGATGCACGAGGCCACGGTGCAAGAGCCATCAAGGGGGAGGGGACAGTCATCGTCGGACCAACAGTCGGGTGGGTCCTCGTCCCAGCAGCAGACTGCGTCGTCGCCGCAGCCGGGGAGGTCCACCTCGGCCCAGCCGTCGGGGCAGAGGCCCCACTCACCGGCCTCGTTCCAGGAGATGCACTTGCCGCCTTCCAGCTCACAGATGTTCTCGGGCTCGATGATCGTGCAGATCCCCTCACACCAGCCGTTGCCGCAGTAGATCTCGCATTGCTCACCCAGGGGGCAGTCATCGTCGGACTCGCAACCTGTCATGCAGCCGTTGTCCACGATGCCGTCGCAGTCATCGTCGAGGTCGTTGCCGCAGATCTCCTCCGGGAGGCACGTGACCTCGAGGCAGGCCAGGTACTCATCGGTCTGGAGCCACGCGCAGGCGCCGTCGTCGCTGAAGTTGCCGCAAACCGAGAACTTCAGGCATTCGTACTCGGGCAACCACTGGCAGTCGCTGGCCATGTCCTGTGAGGCACAGATCTCGCCGCTGCAGCCTGTGGGGAAGCAGTCCTCCTGGCAGCCCTCGTCCACCTGATCGTCACAGTCGTTGTCCGTCAGATCGCCACAGAGCTCCGGCATATCAGGGTTGATGGTGGAATCCTCGTCGTCGCAGTCACCGTCCGCGGGGGTGAAGCCGTCTCCGTCCAGATCCTGCTCGGCGCAGGCCGGCATGATCGCGCCGCCCAGACATTCCCCGCCCTTGCACAAGTCATCCAGAGTGCATTCGTCCCCGTCGTTGCAGGGGGTGCCGTCGGGGGCGCCCTCGCAGCCCGTGGGGATGCAATCCGGGTCGGTCTCTCCGCCCGCGCACTCCCCATCGTCGCATTGGGCACCCTGGATGCAGTGGGCTCCCTCGTGGTTGCAGGGCATCCCGTCGGGCACCGAGCCTGTGACACACTCGCCGTCCATGCACGCAGCGAAGGAGCAGGGAACGTCAGGATAGGCGCAGTCCGCGTCGTCCACGCACTCGATGCAGACGTTCTTCTCCTCGTCACACTGGCCGCCGTCACCACAGTCTGCATCCTCGAGGCACTCCACGCAGAGGTGGAGGGCCGAGTCGCAGACCAGGTCATCGGCGCAGTCCGCGTCAGCGAGACAGCCTACGCAGAGGTTGGTCTCACCGTCGCACTTCTTGCCCAGGGGACAATGTGCGTCCAGGAGACATTCCACGCATTCCTCTGTCCCCGGGTCACAGACGCCCCCGTCCACGCAGTCCGCGTCGGACACACAGAGCGGGTCTGTATCGTCACCGCCGCCGTTCGTGAAGTCGCAGCCCGTGGTGGCCGAAACGATCAGGAGAAGCATCGCCGCCAAGGTCGTCCATCGGTGTCCGTTCATCATCGCCTCCTCAAGGTCGTTTGGGTTTCG
>CAZNWW010000544.1:0-3451 GCA_964576155.1 uncultured Myxococcales bacterium
GTCGGGTCGCTTCGCTCGACAGGAGACCTCGCCCGTGACGCCCTCAACCCAGCGCTGATTCCAAATCTGGTTGATCAGGATCCGCCTGATCAATTGGATTTGGTATCAGCCTCCGCTTCGCTTTGCGTCGTAGCCGCGATTCTTCAACTCGATGACCAGCCTGTCCCGGTGCTCTCCCTGGATCTCGATGACCCCGTCCTTGATGGTTCCGCCTGTGCCGCAGAGTTGCTTGAGATCCTTGGAAAGACTCTTGAGGGCGGCATCGTCGAGAGGCAGTCCCCTGACCAGGGTCACTCCCTTGCCCTTGCGACCCTTGGTCTCGCGGGACACTCGGACCCGCCCGTCGCCGACGACGGTCTGCTTTCGGTTGGAGCTGCAGCGGCAATCGGACGCGGGCCAACCGCAGGTGGGACATTTGCGGCCCTTGTCGCTGGACCATACCGGACGAGAAGTGGTCACGCGCCGGCCCTCAACCCTCGGCAGCGGCTTCATCCTTCCGGAGGCAGCACTGCTTGTACTTCTTTCCGGAACCACAACGGCAGGGGTCGTTGCGGCCGAGCTTGGGTTGATTGCGACGGATGGTCTTCTGCTTCTCGGGTTTGCCTCCCCCCTGGCCGGGCACCTGCCCATGCACATACTGCATGTTGACCTTCTTGCGTCGGCGCCGCAGGGCCTCGATCTCGTCATCGGACTTGAGCTCGACCCGGTAGAGGAGGCGGAGGAGGTTCTCCTTGATACGAACGATCAGGTCGCCGAAGAGCCGGTAGCCCTCCTTCTTGTAGATCAGCTTCGGGTCCTTGGCCGCGTAGCCCTCCAGGTGAACCCCCTCCTTGAGGTGGTCCATTCGCAGGAGGTGGTCCTTCCACTGCTTGTCCAGCTCCCTGAGGTAGCTCTCCCGTTCATAGAATCGCCACCGCTCCTCGGCGTTGCCCAGGGCCTCCTCTTCTTCCTCGCCGTCGGCCTGGCGGGTAAGGGACAGGCCCTCAACGAGGAGCTGCTCACGTTTTTCGTACCAGGCCTTGAGGGTCTCGGTCGTGTGGTCGAACACCGCGTCCCCGGTTCGCTCCACGCCCTCGAAGGAGATGTCCGTAGCGAAGACATGCTTGAGGCTCTCTGTGAGCTCGTCGAGGTTCCACTTCTCCGGCGCGGTCGATTCGTTGCAGTGCTCGTCGACGATGAGGTCGACCATCTCGTCCACTGCGTCGATGACCAGTTCGTGGGTCTCGCTCCCCTCTAGGACCTTCCGGCGCAGATCATAGATCGTGAGCCGCTGCTGGTTCATCACGTCGTCGTACTCGAGGAGGTTCTTCCGGATATCGAAGTTGTGCCCCTCGACCCGGCGCTGCGCGCCCTCTATGGCCTTGGTGATCCAGCGATGGATGATGGGCTCGTCCTCGGGGACGTTCATCATGTTCATGATCTTCTGGACTCGCTCCGCGCCGAAGATCCGCAGGAGGTCATCCTCAAGGGACATGTAGAACCGGGTCTTGCCCGGATCGCCCTGGCGGCCCGACCGGCCCCGCAGCTGGTTGTCGATGCGGCGGCTCTCGTGGCGCTCGGTGCCCAGGACGTAGAGTCCCCCTGCCTCGATGACCGCCCGCTTCTCCGCTGCGCAGGCTTCCTTGTAGCGCCGCAGTGCCTCCTCATAAGCCTGACCCGTGTCCGCGCCGACGGTGTCCTTGGCCAGGAACTCCGGGTTACCGCCGAGGACGATGTCCGTCCCGCGGCCGGCCATGTTGGTGGAGATCGTCACCGCGCCCTTGCGCCCCGCCTGCGCGACGATCTCAGCCTCCCGGGCGTGGTTCTTCGCGTTGAGAACATTGTGTGGGACGCCGTCGCGCTTGAGGAACTTGCCGAGCAACTCAGACTTCTCCACGGAGATCGTCCCGACCAATACCGGCTGCCCCGACTTATGGCAGCGCTTGATGTCTTCCGTGACCGCGGCGAACTTGGCCCGCTCGGTCTTGTAGACCACGTCTTCCTGGTCGTCCCGGATCATGGGCATGTTCGTGGGCACCACGAGTACGTCGATGTCGTAGGTCTTCTGGAACTCTTCCGCCTCGGTCTCTGCGGTTCCGGTCATGCCCGAGAGCTTCTTGTACATGCGGAAGAGGTTCTGGAAGGTCACCGTCGCCAGGGTCTGGTTCTCCTCCTCGATGCGCACGCCCTCCTTGGCCTCGATGGCCTGGTGGAGGCCGTCGCTCCAGCGACGCCCCGGCATCTTGCGGCCCGTGTGCTCGTCGATGATGATGACCTTGCCTTCCTCGAGGAGGTAGCGCACGTCCCGCTTGAAAAGGGTGTGGGCGCGCAGGCCCTGGTTGATGTGGTGGAGCCACTCCATGTTCTCGGCCTCGTACAGGTTGCCCACCTGGAGGCGCCGCTCCACCTTGTCCACGCCCGTGTCCGTGAGGGTCACGGTCTCGGACTTCTCGTCCACGACGTAGTCCTGATCCCGCTTGAGGAACGGGATGACGTTGTTTGCCTTGTAGTACTTGTCCGTGGACTCCTCGGAGGGTCCCGAGATGATCAAAGGGGTTCGGGCCTCGTCCACCAGGATCGAGTCCACCTCGTCCACGATCGCATAGTTGAAGATCTTGGAGCGCTCCTTCTCGGTCTTGGCGTCCTTGGGCCAGAAGAACCGGTGGACCATGTTCTTGTGCTCGAACTTCATGTGGTCACGGAGGTAATCGAAGCCGAACTCGTTGTTGGTGCCGTAGGTGATGTCCGAGCCGTACTGCTCCTGCCGCTCCTGGTCGTCCAGGCCATGCACGATGACGCCCACGGTCATGCCCAGCCAGGTGTAGAGGCGACCCATCCACTCTGCGTCGCGCTTGGCCAGATAGTCGTTCACCGTGATCACGTGAACGCCCTTGCCCTCCAGCGCGTTGAGGTAGACGGCCAGGGTCGCAACGAGGGTCTTGCCCTCGCCGGTCTTCATCTCCGCTATCATCCCCTGGTGCAGGGAGATCCCACCGAGAATCTGCATGTCATAGTGGCGCATGCCAAGGGTGCGTATCGAAGCCTCCCGGCACACAGCGAAGGCCTCGGGCAGGAGGTCGTCCAGGGTCTCACCGCCCTTGAGCCGAGCCCTGAACTCGTCGGTCTTGGCCTTGAGCTGCTCGTCGGTGAGGGGGTGGATCTTCGGCTCCCACGCGTTGACCTGCTCCACCTGCGGCTCGTAAGTCTTGAGCAACCGTTCGTTCGCGGTGCCAAAGATCCTCTTGAGGAATTTCTGGAACATCTTGATCTCCTCGACACCTCATCCTACGCGGGGGATCAATCAGCGCGTACGCGAGGGGCGTCGAGAATGTAATGGGATCAGCCCCGCGCGTCAAGTCGGGGTCAGGGACCTTTCTGCGCCACGACCACCACATCCCAGCACCAGGGGAAGAGGGAACGACGCCTGGTATAGAGGCGCCGGGACGTCAGGCGGGCGAGGCCGGGGAGATGC
>CAZNWW010000545.1:0-3451 GCA_964576155.1 uncultured Myxococcales bacterium
TGAGGTTGTTGATATTGTTAAGGTTGAGGTTGCTGAGGTTGTTGTGGTTCGAGAGGTTGCTGAGCGGTGGTCCGATGGTCTCGAGGATCGCCCGGCACATCTCCCGGGTGCCGGTCTTTCCAGCGGATCCCGTGATGCCTACGACCGGCAGGTCGAAGCGGGTCCGGTGCTCTGCAGCGAGATCGCCGAGGGCGCGGAGCGCAGAGGAGACCAGGACGTAGGAGGTGTCACCGAGCTCGACGGCCCGTTCGACGACCGCGGCTGCGCAGCCTGCCGCTATCGCGCCGGCTGCGTACACCGCGCCGTCAAAGCGGTCACCGCGGAGCGCCACGAAGAGCGCGCCGGGGATTACGGTTCGGCTGTCCGTGATCACTTCGGTGATAATGGCGTCGGGATCGCCGATCAGGCGTCCACCGGTGATCCGGGCCACTTCTCGGAGGGTCATCTCACGCGTCATGGGATCCCCCCGCCAGCTCGGTGAGCACGGATCCGGCCACCTCACGATCGTCGAAGTGGGAGCGGACACCGTGGACCTCGAGATAGGTCTCATGACCCTTCCCTGCCACAAGCACGCCGTCCCCCGGGTGGGCCCCGGCGAGGGCTTCTCGGATGGCCTCGGCACGTTCGACTTCGAGGATCACCTGGTCCCGATCGGCCTCGGGAATGCCTGCCAGGATGTCGTCCATGATCGCGGTGGGATCTTCGGCGCGAGGGTTGTCCGAGGTGATCACGATATGGTCCGCATCCTGTGCCACCGCTGCACCCATGAGGGGGCGCTTTGCTCGGTCCCGGTCCCCCCCCGCGCCGAAGACCACCCAGAGATCACCGTCGGTCATCGCGCGGGCGGCCTGAACAGCGTTTTCCAGCGCATCCGGGGTATGGGCGTAGTCCACCCAGACATGAATCCCGAGGTCGTTGGACACGGGATCCATGCGCCCGGGGATCCGCTCACAGGCGCGGATGCCTTCTTCGATGGCCTCGATGGGCCAGTCCAACGCGCAGGCGATGCCCACGGCGAGGGCGATGTTGGAGAGGTTGTGACGCCCACCGAGGGCAGACCGTACATCGAGCCGACCAGCGGGGGTTTCCATCACCGCCTCGATCCCATCAGCGCTCACATGGGCCTCGGACACGTGGACGCTCGCCCTCTGATCATCGATGGAGACCGTGATGACCTCGCCCCGGCAGCGCTTCACCAGGGACGCGGCCCAGGGATCGTCGATGTTGAGCACAGCGGCCCGGGCCAGGCGGCTGCGGGGCAGGAGCTCCGTGAACAGGCGGGCCTTGACCTCACCGTACTCGGCCAGGGTCTCGTGGTAGTCAAGATGCTCAGGGCTAAGGTTGGTGGCCGCGACCACCGTCCACTGGCAGCCCAGGACCCGGTGCATGGCCAGGGCGTGGCTGGAGACTTCCATAAGGATCGTGTCGCAGCCCGCGTCCACCATGGTCCGTAGGATCCCCTGGAGGACAGGGGCCTCGGGGGTGGTGTGAGCCGCCGGCTCTGAGCGGTCCGCGTACCGGTAGTTCACCGTCCCCACGACGCCGGGCTGCGCACCTGCGACCTTGGCGATGGCTTCGAGGAGCCAGGTGGTGCTCGTCTTCCCGTTCGTTCCCGTGATGCCGACCAGGGTTGCCGCGTCCGAGGGGCGGCCGGCCGCGTTGTGCGCGAGCCCGGCGAGGGCTCGCCGTGCGTCCGCCACCAGGATCCACGCGGGGTAGGGGAGGAGGGACTCTCTGTTGGTGCCGACCACGAGGGCTGCGCCCTGGCTCCAGGCCTGCGCGAGGAAGTCGTCGCCGTGGACCTTCTTCCCGGGCACAGCCACGTACACGTCTTTCGACGCGACTTGACGGGAGTTGTGCCAGACCCTGGCCACCGTAGCGTCCAGGTCTATAGAGGTCTCGATGACCTCGACGCCGTCCAGGAGGTCGCGCAGGCTGATCACGGCTGCACCTCCGACCCGTGGTGCCCGTCGAGCCGGAACGTGACCACGACCGGTGTTTCGTCCGGGGCGAGGGTGTCCGAGGCAGGGCGCTGGTAGACCGCACGGCCCGCGCCTACGGGCTTGAACTCGACCCGGCGCTCCCGGGCGATCTCCATGGCCCGGGACACCGTGAGGCCCGAGAAGTCGGGGACCAGGGTGCGACCTTCCACTATGGTCGGGACCTCGCCGCCGCCGAAGGAGGAGGCCGCCGGCGTCCGGGGACGGGCGGGGGCTTCGGCTGTATCGGCGAGGACCTCGTGGACACGGCTCGCCTCGGGCTGGACACCCAGGTGCCGAAGGATCTGGGGCGCGACCTCGGCGAAGATCGGGGCGGCGACACCGCCGCCGGAGTGATCGAACTCTGCGTCCGCCAGGAGGACCAGGATCGCCACCCGAGGTTCCGCGGCCGGGACGAGACCTGCAAAGGAGGAGCGCCATACCTGCTCGCTGTATTCCCACCCGAGGACCAGGGGGATCTCCTCTTCGACTCCGCCGCGCTTGACGACGCGGGTCTCCGTGGGGTGGTCGATGGGTACAGGCTGATCCGCCGTGCCGGTTTTCCCTGCTACGGTGTACTGCGGGATGGCCGCTGCCGGCGCAGTCCCGCCCTCCTCCGTGACGTGGACCAACGCCTCGACCACCGCACGAGCAGACTCCGGGGAGATCGCCTGCCGGATGGTCTTGGGTTCGTTGTTCAGGAGCACGCGTCCGTCAGGGGAGATGATCTGCTTGACCAGGATCGGGCGCTTGAGGCGGCCCCCGTTCCCAAGCGCGGCGAACGCGTTCACGACCTGGATCGGGGTCACGGAGAGGCCTTGCCCGAAGCAGATGTTGGCCAGATCCACGTCGTGGGTGCGGGCGGCCGAGCGGATCCGGCCCGAGGCCTCGAGGCGTGGGTCGACGCCGAGGCGCTGGCCGAAGCCGAAGTCTTTGAGATAACGGATCACCCGATGCTTGCCCAGCTGCTCGACGCCGATCTTGCCGAGGCCGATGTTGGACGAGTACTTGAGCAGGTATTTGCCCTCGCATTTCGCCATGGGGTGGGCGTCCTTGATGGTCACGTCGTGGAGCTTCCACTCCCCGTCCTCGAGGTCGTAGATCATCTCTGGATCGAACTCTCCCTCTTCCATGGCCGCAGCGACGATGAAGGGCTTGAGCACCGAGCCCGGCTCGAAGCGCTCCACCAGCGCCCGATTACGTCGATAGGAAGCCTCGTGGCCCGTGTAGGTCGACGTCGCGTTGGGGTTGAACAGCGGTGCCTGAGCCATCCCCAGGATCTCGCCGGTCTTGACCTCCTCGACGATGATCAGGCCCCAGCGTGCCTGGTAGCGTTTCAAAGCGGAGGTCAGCGCATCCTCGAGGATCGCCTGGATCTTGGTGTCGAGGCTCAGGACGATGGTGTTCCCCGTCGGACGGAGATCGGGGAAGTCCAGTATGTAGGAGGTGCCGCCACCCTGGATTTTCAAGCC
>CAZNWW010000546.1:0-3446 GCA_964576155.1 uncultured Myxococcales bacterium
TCCTCGTCCACGATGCATTGGTAGGGCAGTGAGGTGGTGTCGCAGTAAAGGGTTCCGTTGCACGCATCGCCGTCTTCGAATGCTGCGCAGTCTGCGTCTACTCCGCAGTCGCAGTTCACGGGAACACCCTCGCAGGCGCCCTGGTCGCACTCGTCTGCGACGGTGCAGGCGTTGCCGTCGTCACAGTCCGCGGCGTTGAACTGGTAGGTGCAGCCACCCAGAATATCGCAGGCGTCGTCGGTGCAGGGGTCGTTGTCGTCACAGTCGATGTTGCTGCCGACGCAGACACCTGCGTCACAGTGGTCGCCGACTGTGCAGGGATCCCCGTCCACACATTCCCCGGCCTCCAGGGCCTCGTGGTGGCACCCGTCCACGCCGAGACAGGTGTCAACGGTGCAAGGGTTGCCATCGTCGCAGAGGTTGATGAGATTCCCACCGACCAGGGTGGGCTCGTCCACGTCGTCGTCGCAGTCGTCGTCGAGGCCGTTGCAGGCCTCCGCCTCGGCTATCGCCGCGTCGCAATTCGTGAGACCGTCCTCGGTGCAGATTCGTTTGCCCTCACATTGCCCGACCTCCGAAGAGGTCAGACAGGGCGTCCACAGGGCCATCTTCACCGACCTGACGGTGCACGGACAGACTCCCGCCTCTGCGACGCATTGGGTGGTCCCGATGCCGTCCACGGTGGTGGTCTCGGCGCAGGTGAACCCCCAGGGACAGTCGTCATCGTCGTCGCAGCCGCCGCCGCAGAAACTCCCCTCGGTGCCATAGGCGACGCAGACGTCTTCCTGGTCTCCAGAAGACTGGCAGTCTCCGCTGTCAGCGCAGGGTTTGCAGAGGTTCGAGACGTCGGAGAGGCAGGCATAGGCCGGGTCGGGGCCCGAGTTGCCCAGGAGCTTGCACGTCCAGCCAGGCGGACAATCCTCCTGGCAGGCTTGCGTGCAGATCCCCTCGGCCATGTGCTCGACGCACCAGCCCGAGAGGCAGTCACCGTTCTCGTCACATGGGTCCAGGAAGCAGCCTTCGCCAGGATCGCAGGGCGCGACGGTGTCCTCGAACGTTTCGGGTATACCCAGGTCCGGTGCGATCTCCGGCGTAGACAGATCTGCCCCAGTGAAATCGGGCGCGCCAGCGTCCTGCGTAGCGTCCCCTCCGAGCGCAGCGCCATCCAAGGTGTCCCCATCCGGCGTCGCGTCGGTGCCCCCATTGCAAGCAACCAGACCGAAGATCACAAAAAGGGTGAAATATCGCATGGGTCGCTCCCGCGTCGAACAGATCCCCCCCATCGTACCCGATTACAGCAATCGCTTCAGCCCCGATTCAGAGAGGGGCGAGCCAAAGTATGAGGCAGCGCCGGGCGGAGGCGTGGCGGTCGATGGTGAGGTCGGGGGGCAAAGCGAAGCGGTCCCGGGATATGAGTCGCACTATCTGTGCGGCGATCAGACCGGGATGCCCCCCGGCCCGCCAGCGGCCGCCACGGCCCGTCCGTTAGCAGTCGCAGGCGCAGTTGGCGTGGCAGGCTTGGTGGGACCAGTCGCCGTCCGGGACGCCGCCGTTGGCGCCCCAGTTGGTGTTGTTGTCCGTGGAGGAGCACTCGATCTCCTTCCAGTTGCCGCCGTCGGTCTTGGCCGGCCAGAAGTGCTTGCCCACGTCGTTGCCCACGTGCTGGCTGCCGGTCGCGTCGAAGCCGCAGTGGGTGGCGCAGGTCTGGTTGCACGACTCCCCAACCGCGCCGGTGTACCAGCAGGCATCGTTCCAGACCCAGCCGCCGCAGCCCAGGTCCACGGTGAGGTTGTAGTTCCCCGCGTTGTTGGGGTTGATGTTGGCGAACCCGTCGACGATGATGTAGTACGTAGTCCCTGCGGTCAGCTCAACGGAGAGCTCCTCCGCGTTGGAGGAGCCGACGTCTTCGTCACCCGCCACACAGCTGCCGTTTACGTCGCCGCAGTCGGTGATGATGTAGAGGTTCGCGTCAAAGGTGTGGGTCAGCTCCAGGTCGTATGTGGCCGTCTGGGTCGGTACGAACTCGAAGACCTCGTCGTAGGCGCCCATGCCCCAGCCGCCGGTCTCCGGCGGGCAGGATCCGGCGGAGTAGCCGTACTGGTTCGTGGCATCCTTGGTGGACCCGGAGAAGGAGAAGGGCAGGGCGTCGACGTCGAAGGGCGCGTTGCAGGTGTCTCCAAGGATGTCTACGGTCAGGGTGTACGGCCCGTCATTGGTGTAGCTGGAGTTCGACCAGCCGTCCACGATGATATAGTAGGTCGTGCCCGCGGTCAGCGTCAGCTCGAGGGACTCCGTGCAATTCGAGCAGACATCATCGTCGCCTCCGACGCAGGATCCGTTCACGTCGTCGCAGTCCGTCATGACATAGAGGTTGGAATCGAAGCTGGTGCCTGTGAGCTGGATCACATAGTCCGAGGTCACCGTCGGCGTGAACTCATAGACCTGATCGGGCGCGCCGGTCCCGTCGCCGCCGCCGTAGCCTCCGCCCTCGGGCGGGCAGGATCCGGTGCTGTACCCGTAATCCGCGCCGTAGCCAGTGGTATCCCCCGTCGCGCTGAAGGGTACCGCGCCCACGGTGAACGGGTTGTCACAGGTGTCGCCATCGGGGAGGCAGATCCCCGCAGCGCAGGTGTCGCCCCCGCTGCATGCGGCGCAGACCACCGTGCCGCCGCAGCCGTCGTCCCAGCTGTCGCATTCGTAGCCCAGCTCGGCGCAGGTGTCGGGGACGCAGTCGATGGTCAGGGCGTACGGCCCGTGGTTGGAGGCGCCGCCGAAGCCATCGACGATGACGTAATAGGTCTCCCCCGCGGTCAGGGCCACGGTGACCTCCTCGGTGCAGTCCGAGCAGACGTCGTCGTCTCCGGCCAGGCAGCTGTTGTCGATGTCGCCGCAGTCGGAGACCACGTAGAGGTTAGAGTCGAACCCGATCCCGGTGAGGGTGATGTAGTGGTCGTTGGTGTAGGTCGGGGTCAGCTCGTAGACCAGATCAGGCGCGTTGGCGCCCCAGCCGCCGGACTCCGGCGGGCAAGCCCCGGCGCTGTACCCGTAGTCCGGGGTAGCGCCGTTGGTGTCGCCGCTGGTCGAGTAGGGGAGAGCGTCTACGGCGATGGGGTTGGCGCAGGTGTCGCCGATGACCAGGCATTCGCCGGCGAAACATTCCTCGCCGCCCGCGCAGGTTCCGCACACCAGGGTACCGCCGCAGCCGTCGTCCCAGGTGTCGCAGGTGTGGCCCAGGGTTGCGCAGGTCTCGGGCACGCAGGTCACGTCCTCGATGGTCAGGGTGAAGGCGCCGTGCTTGCTCGAGCTGTTGCTGTAGCCGTCGACGATGATGTAGTAGGTCGTGCCCGCGGTCAGGTCGAGGGTCAGCTCCTCGGCCTCCAGGATACCGGCGTCCTCGTCTCCGGCGACGCAGGAACCGTCCACGTCTGTGCAGTCGGTGATGATGT
>CAZNWW010000547.1:0-1590 GCA_964576155.1 uncultured Myxococcales bacterium
CCTGATCATAGCCTGGATGATGCCGATCCGACTCCATGTCCTTGCGGTACACCAGACCTCGGATGTGTCTGGCCAGGATGGAATGTTCTGTGAGGATCCGCACCGGGTACGGAACGTCCAGGCGTGGTCCCTTGAGCGCCACCCTCTTCCCCTCCTCCGACCACAGGGGTTCTGAACAGCGGAGTCTCAACTCCTCTCCAGAGTCGTCGATGAGAGGTTCGTCTCCGCAGTAATACACGGGCATACCGAAGTGAGCGTCGTTTCCCAGGAAGAAGTGAACGACGACCAGGTCGGGTCGGATCCGTTCCAACCAGTTCATCGCCATGACGAAGTAGCCGTCAGGCCCGAGGCCGGGCGCAGAGGCGTTGATATGGGACTGTGTCGACATCACCGCGTCCAGGATGTTCGGGAACGTCCTCTCGCGAGGCAGGCCGATGGCCCAGACCATGGAATCACCCAGGTGCAGAATGCAGACCTTGTCTGATGGACGACATTCGGAAAGATCCGGGAGCGGTCCGTGGTCAGCGTGCTCCGGATACAGGACGTTGGCCTGGAGTCCGGGCTCGATGTTCTTCTGGAAATCCGGCGCCTCTTTCTTCCGCGGGAGGAGCAGGGAGACGTGGCTTTTCGGCGGAAAGAGCATCGGACGCGGCAGAAACCGCGCAGCGCCTTCGGCCAGCAGCAGGGCCACCACCGAGGCGCCGACCAACAGCGCAAGGGATCGGATTTCAACCCCCCTCCCGAGGGCATGCCCGCGCAGGAGCAGACCTGCCCCGAAGAGCAGTGACAGCAGCAGCCGGTCCGAGATATGGAGTGGCACCCACCTGTAGGGTAGCGCCAGAGCGATCATCAGGGGAACCAGGAGCGATGCGGCAACCAGGAGCCTCGATCTGAACGGCTCGCCTTTGCGTAATATCGCCAGCAACTGGCCTGTCGCTGCACCAATCAGGACCGGCAGGGATAAATAAAGCGCGGCCTGGAGGAGAGAGAGGGCGAGACCAAGAGTGGGCGGGGGCGGCATCTTCATCTCACGTAGCCAATAGCCTGAGCAATTAATGGATAGGAAGCTTCAAGCCGAATCTGATTTTACGCCTCCAGGTTGAGTATCGGAGGCATAGCGAGGGGTGTCAATGACCTCCGAGAGCTGAACCTCCCCGAATCGCATGTGAGGCCGCTTCAGGTGATCGAGGATTCGGGTGAGGACGCTGGGGTTTGTCAAGAAACCGATTATAACCATGGACGTGGCGCACTTTGTACTACCTGGCATCCAACGTGGCTGTTTCGCTGATCCGGCGGCGCGAACTCTGCCGATGTACTCGTGGTCCTTGACACCTCCGAACCGGGCCTCGGATACTTGGCTCGGAGGCACAACAACCGGATGAAAGCTCCCACCAGCACTGCGAGGGATAACCGCATCTCCTACCCCTTGGCCGAGATGTTCCCTTTCCTTCCCTTGATGCTGTGGATGATCTGCCTGCTGTTCGGGGCTCCTGCACCGGCCCAGGCCTGCGGATCCTCGTGCGAATGCCCGGGGGGAAGCCAGTGTGCAGCGGACGCCACCTGTCAGCCCAAAGGCAGCGTCGCCGGCCC
>CAZNWW010000547.1:1600-3444 GCA_964576155.1 uncultured Myxococcales bacterium
GGCGTCCACCCGGTCTGCTGCAACGATTCCTTCTGTACGCCGGAGGGTCAGGTCTGCGAGAACCCCGACGGGAGTGTCGGGACCTGTACGGGGGGAGGATGCGTCCCCCTCAGCTGCTCGACCATGGGCAAGGAGTGCGGGAGCGCGGAGGACAGCTGCGGAGGGACCGTTCAATGCGGCGCCTGCCCCGACGGCGCCACCTGCAGCTAGGGGACATGCGACGTAGACTGCATCCCTGGTGAAGAATGCTCCTGTACGCCGTCCTGTCTCAACAAGGAATGCGGAGACAACGGCTGCGGAGGCCTCTGTGGCTCGTGCGGTTTCGACTTCTTCTGCGGCGAGGACGGGATCTGCATCCAGGACGCTCCCCCCCCGGACGTGGTGACCGCTGGCGAGGACGTCATTATTGACACCGCACTGGCCCAGGACACGCCTGCCGCGCCTGACGTTCCTGCGGATCTGGGCGAAGAGCAGGACGTGCCCGGCACTACGGCTTGTCCGCCCGACCACCATCTTCTTTACGGCAAGTGCGTGCCGGACGACCCCCCCCGGGGCACCGGAGGAGACAGGGGGGGACAGCGGCTGCGCTACTCCCCGAGGGACGGGATCTGCCGGTTCGGCTCCGCTCCTCCTGCTGGCGGTGTGCTGTCTGGTGCTCTATGGGATACGCCGACGGCAGGCCGACGGTTCCCGACCTGCGCTAGGAGTCCTGCTTGGGCTCCTAGCATGTCTCGGTTGCTCAGAGGCAGCCCCCGTAATCTTCGAGGATCTTCCGGGGTTCGATGGGGGCTGGGACAGCGGCTCGGATGGAAGCCCGTCGACCGCAGACGGGGGGACCTGCGTCCCAGACTGCCAGGGCAAGGAATGTGGAAAGGACGGCTGCGGCGGGATCTGCGCGGTCTGCCCTGCAGGGATCTCCTGCACCGACTTCTTGTGCTCGGGGACCTGTGATGACGAATGCGAGCCGTCCGGTGCAACGAGCTGCGCTGGGGACGGCCTGAGCGAGTGTGGTCAATTCGACGACGACGGGTGCCTGGATTGGGGCCCCCCCGAGCCCTGCGTGGGCGCGGGACATTGCGTCGAAGATGCATGCGTCTGTGAGCCGAACTGCGCGGGAAGGCAATGCGGATACGACGGCTGCGAAGGCTCCTGCGGCACATGCGCCTCCGGAACCACTTGCTCGTTCTACCACTGCACGGATCAATGCGTGGAGGAATGCGACTTCGAGGGAGAGACCGCCTGTTCAGGGGACGGCTACGTGGCCTGCGGCCAGTTCGACGGAGACGAATGTCTCGAGTGGGGCCCGGTGGTCTCCTGTGGATCAGCGGGCCAATGCGTCGGAGGCTCGTGCGCCTGCCAACCGGACTGCGAAGGGAAGGTCTGCGGAGATGACGGCTGCGGAGGCTCCTGCGGCTCGTGCGGGGCAGGCAAGGACTGAGAGTACTTCGCCTGCGTGGACGCGGGGGTGTGCACGCCGGGGGAGACCGAGCATGAAGACTGCGGCCTCTGCGGGACCCGGAGCCGGTTCTGCTCGGGAGAAGGCCAGTGGGGCGAGTGGGGCGCGTGCACGGGCGCGGGCGTCTGCACACCAACCCAGCAGGAGACCCAGCCCTGCGGCAACTGCGGGACCCAATCCAGGCTCTGCAACAGCAACTGCCAATGGGATTCCTGGGCTACCTGCGCCGGCGAGGGCGTCTGCTTCCAGGGCCAGACTTTGACACAGGCCTGCGGTCTCTGCGGCAACTGCGGCAACCAGACGAGGACCTGCAACTCGGGCTGCCAGTGGCCGGGCTGGGGCTCCTGCTCCAGCCAGGGATCCTGCTCCCCCGGCAGCTCCACGTCCT
>CAZNWW010000548.1:0-1395 GCA_964576155.1 uncultured Myxococcales bacterium
CCCCCCCACCCCGCCCCCGGCCCCCTCTGGGCCGCTCCGGTCCACGCCCGCGATGCCTGCTTCAACGTGCCCGTTGGCGAGTTGAAGTTCACCGACGGACCACTCTCCATTTCCGACGACGGGGACCACTACCTGCACTGGAGGACATAACAGACCAGCTACCCGCGATTGATCATCGACGGCGGACTGGAGGGCTACATCACAGGCAGCTTCTCTCATTGGAACTGGCCTAGTGATTATCTCGAGAGAGCCCGCGTCGTCGTCTGTGCGCCGCCCGGGACTGAGGTGACGGGGAGCATGCTGGTTCCCGATGCTTCCGAGAAGAGTAGCGGGATGCTGCGGCTGCGTTTCTCCATCCCGAAGAGCAAGGCGACCTCGAAGGCCAGAGAGGCCTTCGAGCAGGGACGCAGGGACCATTACCAGCGTCTCCTGGGCGAGGGCTATCCGGGCGGGGCCTGGTTCCGGCTCCAGGCCAACCGGGGGAAGCCCGCATCGGCGAACGCGTTGGGGCTGGACGGGCGTCCGCGTCGCCAGGAAATGTCGAGCGACGATCTGCGCGATACCTTTGACATCTTCACCGGCAGCCGGGCTTTGAGCGAGAACCTGCAGTTGGACCGCGTGCTGTCGCCGCGGGCCGCAGGTGAGGATACCGTAGCCCTGGATTCCATTGAGGGGATCACGGTGGAAGAGATCGACTGGACGCCGCGTATCCAGGGCAAGTCGCCGCGCAAGGATCCGTTGGCGACTTGGATTCCTGCTGATCAGCATGCTCTCTTTTTTCCTTCGTTCTCCGACCTGATCACCCTCTCTGACGAAGCCGATGCCATCGGCACGCCGGTCCTGGCCATGCTGGAGGTGCGGTCCGAGGATAGCGGCGTCAAGCATCGCTACCAGGAGCAGATCTGCCTCTCGATGAGTCGTTTGTCCCGGCTGCTGGGGCCATCCATTGTTGCCAGCGTGGCGTTCACCGGGGCCGATCCCTACCTGCGCCTGGGATCTGACGTCGCGATCCTCTTCGAGGCGAAGAACACGGCGCTGCTGGTGCAGCATATCCGCCGTAAGCAGGACACCGCCCGCAGCCTCCACGGCGATCTGGCGGAGTTGACGGGTGACGCAGGCGGCCTGGCATATCGGGGAGTCTGCTCGAAGACCAGGGCCATCTGCTCATACCTGGCGGTAAAGGACGAGGTGGTCGTGGTGACCAACTCCCTGGCGCAGCTCGCCCGTATAGGCCGGACAATCAGCGGGGCAGAGCCCAATCTAGGCGCTGCGCCGGAGTATGCCTTTTTCCGTGACCGGTATCCGCTGGGGGATGAAAAGGAGACCGCGTTCCTCATCCTGCCCGACGCGGCCATCCGCCGCTGGTGCAGTCCCCGCTGGCGCATTGCGGACAGC
>CAZNWW010000548.1:1405-3444 GCA_964576155.1 uncultured Myxococcales bacterium
GCCTGCGGGTCGTGGCGGTGCTTTCTCACCTCCACGTCCTCAACGCGCTCTCGCTGCAGTCAGGGGAGCTGGCGGGGGAGCTGAAGCGAGGCAAGGATCTGCCGGACATCGGAGGTGTGGACTGGACCGACGGAACCATCCACGCTCTGGATTGGGGCACGCTCTCGTTCCTGACGCCCATCATCGAGATGGAGTTCGATCGGGTGACTCAGGCGGAGGCGGACGCGTACAACTGGTTCCGCAATCGATACCAGAACAACTGGCGGGCCTACTTTGATCCAATCGGGATTCGTTTCTATGTTGATGAGTCTGAGCTGGGCGTCGATGTGACGGTGATGCCCCTCATCATGGCCAGCGACTACCGGGAGCTCATCGAGTTGACGACCGGCGGCGAGGATCGTAAGGCCGATGACGGCGACCCCCACGCCGACGTGCTCTTTCGGTTCGGCATGTCTCTCAATCCCAACTCGAGGCTGGTACGCAAGGTCTCCGGGTTTGCGGTGACCCTGGCGCCGGGGCTCAAGGCCAATGTGATCTCGTGGCTGGGGGATCACGTGGAGGTTTATGGAGATCGAGATCTCTTCTGGAGCCACTTGGTGGCGGCCCCGAAGAAGGACGACTTCCTGGAGCACAACTTCGCTGCAGGTGACCGCCTTCCTGGCCACGGTGAGGACCTTCATCGAGCAGTCCGCACCAGGTATGACGCTGTGGGAGGTCAAAACCTGGAAGGGGCTCTCGTATGTGAAGATAAGCCCCGCTCAGGTCTGGGACGACGACCTCCCGCAGGATCTGGCAATCTACTACGCGATCGCCGATAAGGCGCTGACGCTGACCCTCAACGAGGACGTGCTGAAGCGCAGCCTGGCGAGGTCTGCGAAGCGCACATCGTCCCCGGAGCGCAGGGCCCGGATTAACCATCGGGGCGATCCGTGGCTGGGGAGACACGTGGGCTTCCAGGCTGATGGTGAGACCCTCGAGCTGACCGAGATAGGCATTCGGGACGAGCTAATTCCGGAGGCGCAGGTACGTTCGTGGGGCAACCTGTACATCCTCAACGAATGGAGGCGGCTGTTTCCCGACGCGGACCCGGTGGTCGCGCATCAGCGCCTGATGGGAACCCGCCTTACCTGCCCCGGGGGTGGCGAGTACGTATGGAACGAGGAATGGCAGACCATGGAGTCGACCTCGTACGGCCATCCGGGCGAGCGCAAGGACGGTCCGGGGTTGCTGCGGCCGCCCTTGTCGGAGCTGGCCGAGGGCAACTTCGGGTTGACCTTCGAGGATGACGGCCTGCGGGCCCGGGTCGTGCTGCTGCGGGGCAAGCGTGTAGGGGATACCCTCCCAGGCAAGGTCCTGCACAGCTTGTGCACCGCTCACCCCAGCATCATCTGTGACATGGGCAGGGCGGCGCGCCTCCAGATGACGACGGCGTGGGATCGGCTGTCCTGGTATCTGTTCCTGTAGGAACCGTCTCCGGGGGGTTCCGTTACTCGAACAGAATCGGGCATTCCTGTTGGAGCTCGTCACAGGCCGGGCTGAGGTCGGTGTCGCCGCCGATGTTGGCGATGTCTTCGATAGTATTGGAGCAATCCAGAGCCCTCCAGCCGGCCATCTCCCTGCTCCTCATCGCCAACTGCTGACTCACGCAATCCTCGATCTCGCCCAGGGTGGCATCGCAATCAGCCAGGGCAGCCCTGGCGAGCGTGCAGTCGACCTCCTCTTCTTGTTCATCTTCGGGGTCGCCGGACATGCAGATCTGGTACACCTCATCACATTTCGGTGGATAGCAAGGCTGCCTCGGGCGGCGGAGAAGATACAAGTGTCACCTGTTTTCCCGGTAATAATGCCGCGTATGGTTCGGGGTGAACAACGCACCCAGTAGTAGTAAAGTGTGCCGGACTCTCAAAAGAGATGGCTGGGGTTTCAAGAGGGAAAGGGAACTAGACGGCAACACCAGCCTATAGAAGCGCCGACCAACGCTCTGGCTCTTGCGATGTGCGTTACTGGGTGACGTCGGGGTCGGTCACATCCACGGTCGC
>CAZNWW010000549.1:0-3443 GCA_964576155.1 uncultured Myxococcales bacterium
ACGCCCCATTGTCAAAGCGCCGGGATTATTTACCGTAAAACCGGGGTCTGTCAAGCCCAAACGGGCCTGGAACCCTGAGGTCCAGCCCCCTAGATTCTTCGATAGAACCGGCGCTCGTCAGGGTCGTAGACCTTGGTTTCTATTCGACGGACACCGCGTTCGAGTTCGATGGTGATGAGGTGGTAGCGGGCGCGTTGATGTGGCTGGGGGCCGAGACGGGTGGAAGAGCCGCAGTTGATGAGGTGGAGGCGGTGGCCGCCCTCGTCGACCTCCCAGACTTTGCCGTGATGGTCGTGGCCGTAAAGCGCCAGATCCACGCGGTTTCGCATGAGGACCCTGAGGAGGTTCTCACGGTTGACCAGGCGGGTCGTCGCTTCGGTGTGCCAGGCCTGCCGGTGGAGGGTGTGGTGGAGGAGCACGACCTTGCGGAGGTTGCGGAATCGGGACGATGAGAGGATCTTGTCCGTGGCGTCGAGCTGCTTGGCTGAAATGGTGCCATAGGACATCGGCGGCGTTGTATGGCATGCCGAGTTGAGGCCTACCAGGAGCACATCACCCAGGACCTTGGAGTAGGGGTAGAACACGGTCTTCAAGTCCGAATACCCCTGGTACATGAAGCCGTTGAAGAACTTCTCGAAGCGGCGGGCCGCGATGGCGCCGGCCGTGTAGTAGTCGTGATTGCCGGGGACCACGGAGACCCGATCGTAGCCTCCCAGGAGTTTGACCAGGTGGAAGACTCGCTCGAACTCCGACTCCAACGCCAGGTTCGAGAGGTCTCCGGTGATCGCTACGTGATCCACGTCTTCCCTCAGGATGTCCTCGATGAGGCGCTCGAGGATGTCCGTGCGGTACTGGCCACGCCGGCGGAGGGCGAGGTTGAGCCCGCCGATGAGGCGGCGGTTGGCGAAGCGTCCGGCGCTGATTCCGGCCAGGTCGAGGATGTGGAGGTCACTGATGTGGGCGATTCGCATCTCTGTCCCCGTGCCCCGGGCGACCCGTCGGGGTGGCCTCGGGTAGTTTTCTGTTTAACATGGAAGCGAGGGGAACGCATCTCCATTTTCAGGTGTCCGATCCCCTTGAAACCGGTTGAGGGCCCACATCCTGTCCGATAGGATGCATGGTACCTGGCTGAAAGGAGTCCTCTCGATGAAACCTTCACTCATGGTGTTGATCACCTTCGCCCTCTTCGCCGGGGCCTGCTCGGCACCCCAAGGGCCAAATGACCCTGACGGGTTCCTCGGGGAGACCGGCGCTTCGGACACCGAGCGTCTCATGACCCTCTACCAGAAGAATGACTTCCAGACTGGCTGGCTCAAGGCCGGCAAGGTCTTCTGGATCACCCATGACGAGATGCCGGGCAAGGTCCTTTTCGAGGTTCAGGAGAAGACCAAGAGCCTGCGAGTTGCCACGGTCTACAAAAAGCGGGCCGAAGCCGCGTCTGATCCCCAGGCCCTCATGCAGATGAACATGATCAACTTCAAAGGCTACGTGAAGGTCTACCTGGATAAGGACGGGGACTTCTGGACCGAGATGTTCTACCCCTATCGCAAGGGCATCCTCGAGGACGGCCTCATGATCTTCACCCGCCAGTTCGCACGGTACTCCCAGGAGGCCGCCAAGATCATGACTCATTATCTCAAGTAGCCCCTCTCAGAGAACACTTGGATCCAGGACCCGCCCCAGGAAGACGTACGAAGGGATCAAGCTTCCGCCCCAGCCGTCGAACTTCTCGGTCTTGAATGACGGCCCGGAGACCTTCCGGTTGGCCGGGTCCGCCGGGTCGGGATGGGAGTCCCCCTGCCGGTTGCAGCCGTAGTAGCGAATCCCGACGATGTTGTCCTCCCGGTCCGTAACCCACTTGATGAAGATCACCGCGTGGCCGGTGCCGTTGGTGCGGGAGATGTTCATGAAGTCCCCGGCTTGTGCGTCGTTCCACTGCTCGGGGTAGAGGTTGTAGCCGATACCCGCCACCTCCAATGCGTCAGCGCATGACGCTGACTCCGTAACCTTGTATCCCTGCCAGAACTGGTAGAACTCCCGGCGGAGCTGGTCCCGGGTCAGGGCACCGAACGGCAGGTCCTGTGGGGCGCCGGACTCGGCCTGCCAGCGGCGGTATGCGTCCAGAAAGATCTCCAGGGTGTGCCCGGTGCAGACGCAGTGGCCATCACCGGTCCAGCGGACCTCGCCGAGGTAGGAGGTGTCGTGGATCATGCCGACGGTGCCTGGACACTCACGCCAGCAGTAGGGGTAGCGGCCGTCTTTGGGATAGAGGACCCAGTCGTTGATTGCGCGGATGACGTAGCGGTTGAACCCCGGCGGCTCCACGATGTAGCCCGCTGAGGGCAGGATTCTTATTGTGTCCCGCGCTATCTCCCGCCCGTCCTCGGACAGGCCGACCAGCTCCACCCGACGCAGGACGTTGACCCCGGCGAAGCGGTACGCGTAGCGACGCTCCGGGATGAAGGGCTGGTCCTGCATCGGGAAGCCGTCGACGTAGAAGGCGACGCGGAAGATGCCGGAAGAGGTGGTGTACTCGAAGGTGATGGGGTTAGGGAGGACGAGGCCGTCCGCGGGGGAGGTGATGGTGACCGTGGGGGTTACGTTTGTTGCTGCATCGCCCCCCCATCGCCCTTCGGGCACTCCCTTTGGTCGCCTTGCGTCAGGCCGAACGCTCCACTGGCGCGTTCTATCGGCTCCGCCGATGCCTTCCTCATCCCCCAACAAGGGGGAGGGCTCTTCTTGCTGCAGCGACGGGTCCAGCGGTTGGGGTTGCCGCGCTTCATGCTCGATTGGGTTATGTAAATCCTCCCTTGTTGGGGGAGGTGTCGCCACAGGCGGCGGAGGGGGGTCGCCTCCTGCAGAGCCGTTGTCCCCCCGGCACCCGCCAAGCACCAGGAGCACCACCAACATGACTCCGAATCTCCGCATCCAACCCCCGTTTCCCGTCGCAGTCTACCATCGCTTCCGCTAAACTTCCCACCGGAGGTTTCCATGAAGCGCCTTCCTCTTGTCCTCCTCGTTCTCGTCGTCACCGCCTGCTCCTCACAAGGGGACGGAGGAGTCGATACGTCCAGCGCCGATGCGGCTCCAGACGTTGTCGACACGGCGGTGTCGTTTGACGTGCCTGCGGATCTCCCTACGGATCTCCCTGCGGATCTGATGCCGGATACACCACACGAGATTGGGGTCGATGCTCTCGTCGATACTTACGATGTGTCGGTCGAAGATTTCGCAGCGGATGTCCCGCCGCCTCCGGAGCCGGTGCCCTTCGTCGAGGTCCCCCGGGACCCCTGGGGCGGGTACTCCGAGGTCCCGGTGGCCGAGGGGACCGGGTGGTTCACCACGGGGCTCCACGACGGCCGGGCATGGCTTTTAGATCCCGACGGGAACGCGTTTTTTTCACTGGGGATCCAGGCGGTAGCGTTCGGATCATTGACCGGGGA
>CAZNWW010000550.1:0-1435 GCA_964576155.1 uncultured Myxococcales bacterium
CCCTCTCAGACAAAGTGATCGAGGGGGGCTTCGTGGTCGCGCCCGAAGGCGCCGGCGATCCAGACGCACCCCTGCGGGTTCGAAGTCGCAAGGGGATCCTCATCGGCGCGAAGCTGGCCAAGCACCTCAAGGTCGAAATCGGCAGCAACGTGCGTCTGGACACCGCGGGCTTCCAAGGCTCTACGGTCGCGACAGGGTTCTGGGTGACCGGGATCCTCAAGACCGGCTCGGACACCTTCGACAAGCACATGGTCCTGGTACCTCTGGTCGCGATGCAGGAGGCAACCGGGGCCGGGGATGTTGTGCACGAGCTCTCGGTGATGGTGGCAGACTCCGAGCGGATCGAAGAGGTGGCCGTTGCCATTCGAGGCGCCCTTGACCTCCCTCTGGATGGCACCATCTCCGCGGGTGGTCCTCCGGTGACGGTCCAGCCCTGGTGGGAGGTGAGCCCGGACATCAAGCAGATGCTCGACCTGTCCGGTACCTACAACGGGTTCCTGTACATGTTGATGATGGTGATCCTCAGCGCCGGTATTCTGACGACGATGTTCATGGTCGTCTACGAGCGGCGTCGGGAGTTCGGAGTGCAGCTCGCCTTGGGCACGGGCCGCCTGCAGCTCTTCTGGGGTGTGATGCTCGAGGCCCTCTGGATTGCGCTGGTGGCCGCCGGCGTCGGCCTGATCCTGGGCGCGGTCGCCGTTTATTTCCTGGTGACCTACGGTCTCGACCTGAGCTTCATCGTCGGTGGCTTCGACTTCCAGGGGATGTTCATCGAGAACGTGTATCGGGGCTCGGCAGCCCCGGAGGTTTTCATCGGCCCCTCCCTCGTGGTGATTACTGGTACGGTGTTCTTCGCGCTGTGGCCCGCACTCAAGGTTGCCCGAATGAAGGCCCTCGATGCGATCCATCAGGGCGGACAGGCCTAGGAGAAATGAAATGAGCGAGCATGTTGTATCGACCCGGGGCGTGACCCGGACCTTCCAGCTTGGCGACGTGGCCGTCAGGGCCCTGCGTGGCGTAGACTTCACACTGGACCGCGGCGAGTTCGCTGCGGTGGCCGGGCCCTCGGGCTCGGGGAAGACTACCCTCTTCAACCTCATCGGCGGGTTGGACGAACCCACCGATGGTGAGGTGACCGTGGATGGGAAGCCCCTGTCCGGAATGAACCGAAAGAAGCTGGCCCGGCTCCGCCTTGACAAGATCGGCTTCGTCTTCCAGGCCTACAACCTGATCCCGGTCCTCACCGCGTACGAGAACGTGGAGTACCCGCTGATCTTGAAGAAGATCCCGACCGCGGAGCGCAAGCAGCGGGTGGAAGCCCTCCTGGACGCGGTGGGCCTCTCGGAGATGATGCACCGGCGCCCCGCGCAGATGTCCGGGGGCCAGCAGCAGCGGATCGCCATAGCGCGATCCCTGGTCTGTGACCCGGTGGTGG
>CAZNWW010000550.1:1445-3398 GCA_964576155.1 uncultured Myxococcales bacterium
ATGTTTTCTCGGTTAAGAGCACCTCGGCTTGGTGCCTCAACAAGGAGAAGGGGATCACCTTCCTCTTCTCTACCCACGACCCAGCGGTGATGGACGCCGCGCGACGCCTCATCCGTCTCAAGGATGGGCGCATCGTCTCTGACGTGAGGCAGAACGGGGCGGGCGCTCCGGCTGAGGGCTGAGACCGTGTGGCGGTTCATCGCCGTCTCCTGGCGAGACCTCTGGCGCAACCGACGCCGGACCCTTCTGCTGGGTATGGTCATGATGTTCTGTGTCTGGATGATGGTCTTCTCCGGCGCGGTCCAGGAGGCAGGACTCGAGAAGATGATTCGGGGATTGACCGAGGCCGGCCTCGGTCACGCCCAAGTCCAGCACGAGGACTTCATGGACGATCCCGGGTTCGAGAATCGGCTGGAGGCCGACGACCTGGAGATCGCAATGGCAGCGCTGGAGAAGATCCCGGGTGCGGCGGCCTGGACCCCCAGGATCCAGACGGGTGGCCTCTTGAGCAAGCGGATCCCCGAACCCGAGGATCCGGACGACCTGGACGCGTACCGAGGAATGACCTCCGAGGGAGCTGCGGTCCTGGGCGTGGATCCGACGACGGAGCGCCTGGTGTCCACCTTCGCCGACTACATTCTTCCAGACGAACCGGCCTCCCGTTGTGGGCGGGGCTGCACCGCTGCCCTCGCCGAGGTGTGGGTGCGTGACGAGGCAGCTTGTGAGCGCCTCTGTGCGGAAGCTTCTGCCGGCTTCTCTGGGGCGTCCTGTCTGGGTGCTGCAGCGCCGCTCTGCGCAGAGCGATGCCCTGAAGACGACGAGTTCTGTGAACCTTCTGTTTGTGAGGAGGTCTTTGCGGACCACTGCGAGCCGGCCCGCTTCCTCGCAGACGTGGATCCGGAACCCGAGAAGATGCATCGAGGGGAGATCGTCATAGGCGCCGGTCTGGCCGAACTCCTCGGTGTGGACGTGGGGGATCGCGTGGCCCTGACCACCGGCGCCGCTCAGGGGCGGAGCTTCGGTGCACTATATCGGGTTGCGGGTCTGGTGCGGACCCAGAGCATTCAGATCAACCGGACCTTCACCCTGACCCACCGGAAAAAACTGGCGGCAGGCCTCGGGATTCCAGGTGCGGCCACTGCGCTGGTAGTGGCCATTGACGACCTCTCCCGAGCCGAGGCCTTCGCCGGAAGTCTGGGCGAGGCCCTCGAAGGTCAGGGCCCGATGGTCGCGCTGGCCTGGACCCAGCTGGCGCCGGAGCTCAAGGGCTTCGTGGATATCAAGCTGGCCGGCAACAAGATCTTCATGGCTCTCTTGATGATGATCGTCGGCGTGATCCTCGCGAACGTCGTGACCATGTCCGTGCTGGAACGAACCCGGGAGTACGGCGTGCGCATGGCCTTGGGGGAACCCCCCGGACGGATCAGCGCCGGCGTCTTCGGCGAGATCCTGATCCTCGTGGCCCTGGCTGTCGCTGTGGGTGGATTGGCAGGCACCGGCCTGAACCTCTACCTCCACGGAGTGGGTATGGACCTGGGCCTCGGCGAGATCGAGGCCAACGGGGTGATTGTCGAGACCGTGTATCACCCGCGAAACTGATGCCTTTTGGGTGCTCGCCCCGATTTATAAAGGAGTCACCATGACTCGAAATATCATTGGTAGCCTTCTGGTCGCCGCCGCGCTCCTCCTGAGCCTCCCGGCCCAGGCCACTGAGTTCTGGGAGAGCGAGGACGGGGACTGGGCCTGGGAGGGAGGCGGGTTCCTCAAGGCCCAGGGCATGGGCATGGGCTTTCGGGGGATCGACCTCTACAAGCTCGCCACCGGCGCGGATCGCGCCGGCATGCAGACCACCAAGCTACGCCTGGGCACCGATCTCTATTGCAGAGACCTGCGGATCGGTGCGCAGTACGAGGTCCGCATGACCGTCTTCACCGAGGGGATGGACTTCGGTAC
>CAZNWW010000551.1:0-3391 GCA_964576155.1 uncultured Myxococcales bacterium
GTGATGGTACGCATGACTCCCTCCGCAGTGGTTGCTGATTGCGACTGGACTTACATGTCAGCCTATCGAACGGAGCATACCGTCCGACCCGTTCATGTCAACCTGGACCTGAAACAGCGCCTGCGGGAGAAGGCTTCGCGTCAGGGGGTGGCTTCCCGGATCCTGTTCTCGAGACGGTTCACCATTTCCAGGTAGCGCTCGGCGCGCCACCGGTGCTTCGCAGGATCGATACGAACCCGGGCCTCCGCTATCTCTTTCATCGCATCCTCGTACTCCTCGTCGTCCAGGAGGGCCTCCGCGAAGAAGAAATGGTTGAGGGGATGCTCAGGGTACTCCTCAACGGCCTCCTCCAGCAGCTCGAGGGCCTTCTCCCCGTCCCCCGGGCCGCGAGGCCACGGCGGCGCTCGCAGGTACAGGGTCCCGAGGAGGCGCAGCGGCCCGCCCCCGTCCACGCCTGGGTCCAAGCCCACGGATCGCTCGAGGATGGTGATCAGGGAGGAAATACTCAGAATCTGGGTGTGAATGAATGCGTTCCTGAGTTCGAGGCCCATGGTCGCGCCGAGGAGGTAGGCATAGAGCGGGTTGTCCTGGTCCCGGCGGGCCGCGGCCCGGCAGAACTCCGAGCACTCCAACTCTTCCAGCTCGTCATCCCCCGGGTCGTAGCAGACGGGGATCTCGTCGAACTCCATCAACCAGAAGCAGGCTCGACAGGTGAGGAAGTTAGCCTCTTCGTCCTTGGGGGCAGCCTGTACGGCCTTGCAGCCTGCACGCAGGCTCGCGTTCACCGCGTCCACGGGACCCGCATCAACGAAGCGGTCCACTGCCTCGCGCTTCAACACGCCCGGATCCTCGGAGAGGTTGTTGTGATCGAACCGTAGCTTTATCAGCGAAAATCCATGCAGGGAGGGCCCGCAGGATGCAGCCAGAACCGCAACGAGGGCCGCCAACAGGGACCGGGCTGAAGGGTGCACTGCCACACACATTGTGACTATAGCCCCCCTCCGTAAAGGGAGCGGGCCGCTTCGAGGGCCCCCACATCGATCCCCACGAAGCCTTCGAGGCTGAAGGTCTTGCAGATCTCCTTGCCCTCGGAGTCGCCACACATCTGGATGAGGGCATCACGGAATGTCGCCACGTCGCTGTCCCTAGCGGCGTCCTTGACATAGATGAGGCCCAGGTTGGGGACCGACTCGGAGGTGAAGATCACCTCCAGCTTGCCGAATACGGCCAGAACGCTGAGGCTGTCGAACTGGAGGGAGTCCACCAGCACCGCATCTGCCTTGCCCCGGGCCACCTTCCGGATGGCACGGAGGGGACGCTTCTTCTGCTTGAGCACGAAGTGGCTTGCAGCGTCCACGGCGCCCTTGAAGACGACCTTGGTGAGGTAGACTGCATCCACCACCATGTTACCCGTGAGGATCTTGCCCTTGAGCGAGTCGATGGAGGCGAAGGCCCCCTTCTTCACCATCACCCGGTACTTCGTAGAGGTCTCTCCGCCGACCTTGGCGAAGACCAGGGGTTCCATCTTGAGGCGCTTCTCTGCGGCCAGGAAGTCCCAGAGGGGGATCGTTGCGTAGGCCGGCTTCCAGGCCTCGAGGATCTTGAGGCAGTTGCCCGTCTCGAAGCGGACCTCGTAGGTCTCGGCATCCCAGCCGAGTCGGCCGGCGAGGTATTTTCCGAAGCCGTCGATGTAGGGCTTTGCGTCGTCCGAGGTAGTCACGCCGGAGGCCTGGCAGATCAGGAACTTCCGCTCGGGGGAGACCCCGGCCAGGGTCGGCGTGGCCCAGGCTGCCATGAGGACCATGCTCAGGAGGAACCGAAAACACTGTCTCATCTCACCCACTCCTTGACTCATCCTCTCCGGCGCCCCGCTTCCACAGGTGTCGAACCAGGGAGGCGGCGACCGGGAGGGCCACGATAGCCGCAACCAGGCAGGAGCAGACCCCCAGGATCAGAACGACCCCGAGGGAGGCGGCTCCCTGGTGCTCCGCCAGACAGATGGCACCGACTCCGGCCAGGGTTGTCAGCGCCGCGAGGATCACGGCGCGACCGGCACGCTGGATGGTGACGAAGGGGCTGTGGTTATGTTCAGCCCGCAACCGGTGCGTGATGAAGACGCCGTAGTCCACTGCCAGGCCGATGATCAGCGGCAACGCGATGATATTGGCATAGTTGTGTTGGATCCGGAAGAGGTACATAAGGCCCAGCATCCAGGCTGCACCCAGGGCCAGGGGTAGGAGGGCGGCGAGGGTATACCCCGGACTCCGGAAGTCGATAAACAGCATGAGGATCACGACGAGCACCGCATAGGTCAGGGCCTGCAGGAAACCTCCGAAGATCATCCGGGAGAAGACCTGGTGGGTGGTGGGGAAGCCCGTGGACACAGGCGCCACCGCGTAGACCTGGCCGAGGAACTCGTCGAGGTAGTCAACGTCGTAGATGGTACCCGTGGGGAACACATAGGTCGCGAAGCGGCCGTCTTTCCCGCGGAATCGATTCAGGATGTCCTCTGGGAGCTCGTCTGCCGTCAGGGGCCCGACCTCCCGCCAACGCTCTACCTGCGCGACCGCGCTGTCGATGACCTCGAAGAGGGCCGTCTCGAAGGCGCGGACCCGAACCGTCGCGTCCGGATTCTTACCGAGCTTCTCGACGATCGAGTCCATCTCCTCGATGATCTCGTCGAGGCCCTTCACGATCTCCTTCTGGTTCCCGGCGAAGGCTCGCTCCTGCGCGTCTTCCAGGGGATCGTAGAACGCGTCCAGGGCCTCGGCCAGATCCTCGGCGGTCAAGGTGCCCAGCTCCTCACGAGAGACCTTGATCCTGTCGAAGATGCCGCCGACCTCCCGCATCAGCGCAATCTTCTCCTCCTGATCATCCGGCAGCATCATCGTGATCGACTCGATCCGCTTCACCGTGGAGAGCGAGGCGAGGGCCTCGGCATGAGTCCTGGCCTCAGCCTCGTCTTCCGCTATGGCCGCTACGAAGTCCCCGGAGAAGTCGCTGCGGGCAGCCATCTCCTTCTGCAGCCGGATAGCCTCGGAGTTCTTGGGCAGGATGTTCATCAGGTCGAAGTCGATCTCGAAGGGGATCGCCACCACGAGGGATGCCACCGTGACCGCGACAACTACTAGCGCAATCAGGCTGGTGAAGACCACCGGCGGTCGGAACCGCGCCGCGGCCGTCTCCAGATCCACCCGCGCGGGACGCACCGGGGCGGGAAAGATCATCGCCAGGGCCGGGAGGAGGAAGAGCATCGCAAGGATCACCAGGATCACCCCGGTGCCCGTGACGATGCCCATCTCTGCGAAGCCGGTGAACGGCACCGTGCCGATGACGAAGAAGGCGAGGGTCGTGGTGCCCCCGGCGGTCACCAGCGTCCGGCCCCCGAAGC
>CAZNWW010000552.1:0-3386 GCA_964576155.1 uncultured Myxococcales bacterium
ACACACAGCCCCGAAGGAGAGCCTCGCCAACCTGATGACGCCGATCCTGGTAATCGTGCTCATCGCCGCAGGCGCGGCCGCGCTCCTCGCGGTGGTCAAAGAGGCCACCCGGGAGGCCATCGCCGCCGCGGAGCTGGCCGAGACCGAGAAGGGCGTCAAGCTCGTCCTGCCCGAGGGCACGACGATCGACGTGACGAAGACCGCCACCACCATGGTGAGCGGCAAGGAGCTGACCCTCTACGCGGGCACCGACGCGGACGGGAACATCACCTCCGTAGCAGTGAAGACCTACACCGAGACCGGGTACAGCGGCTTCATCGGCGTCCTGGTGGGCTTCGCGCCCCTGGATGATCCTGCGAAGCTGCAGGTCACCCGCACCTACATCCTGACCCACGCAGAGACCCCGGGCCTCGGCGCCAAGATCACCGCGTGCCAGGAGTCGAACGACGCAGCCGAATGCGCCGGCGCGTTCTGGACCCGCTACAAGGACCTCCCTGTGGACGGGGCGGTCCTCAAGGTGGACAAGGACGGTGGCCAGATCCAGTCCCTGACCTCCGCGACTATCTCCACCCGGGCCGTAACCGGTGCCGTGCTGGAGGCCGGCGAACACGTGAGGGAGCAGCGCGAGGCCATCATCGCGGAACTCGAGGCAGCGCTGAAGGGAGGTGTCCAGTGAGCCCTTGGAAAGAATTCGCCAAGGGGTTCTGGGACCAGAACCCTGTCCTGCGCCTGCTCCTGGGCCTCTGCCCGGTGCTGGCGGTGACCACCTCGGCCACGGACGCTATCGGCATGGGTCTCTCGGCCACCTTCGTGTTGACCATGGCCAACCTCTCGGTCTCATTGCTGCGCAAGATGATCCCGGATCGGGTGCGCCTGCCTGCGTTCATCGTGATCATCGCGACCTTCGTCACCATCGTGGACATGCTGCTCAAGGCCTACATGTTCGATCTGCACAAGAGCCTGGGCCTGTTCATCCCGCTCATTGTCGTCAACTGCATCATCCTGGGCCGCGCAGAGGCCTTTGCGTCCAAGAACACTCCAGTCATGTCGATTCTCGACGGCCTGGGGATGGGCCTCGGCTTCACCCTTGCCCTCTTCATCCTCGGGGCCATCCGGGAGATCCTGGGCAACGGCACCTTCTTCGGAATGGGCCTCTTCGGCGAAGGCTTCGATCCCGTCCTCGTCTTCGTCCTGCCGCCGGGTGCCTTCATCGGGCTGGGCTTCCTCATCGCGGGGATGAACTACCTGGAAAGGAGGAAGGCCGATGGCTGAGATGAACTACGCAATGATCATCCTCGCGGCGATCCTGATCAACAACGTAATCTTCAGCCGCTTCCTGGGCATCTGTCCCTACCTGGGCGTCTCGAAGAAGGTCTCCACTGCGTTCGGTATGGGCATGGCGGTGGTCTTCGTCATGACCCTGGCCACCGCGCTTACCTGGCCGATCCAGAAGCTGATTCTCGAACCCTACGACATGGTGTATCTCCAGACGATCTCCTTCATCCTGGTGATCGCTTCCCTGGTCCAGCTCGTCGAGATCATCATGAAGAAGACCGTGCCCACCCTCTACGAGGCCCTGGGCATCTACCTGCCGCTGATCACCACCAACTGCGCGGTCCTCGGCGTCGCTATCATCAACATCAACGAGAAGCTGAGCTACCTCCAGTCCCTGGTCTTCTCCGTGGCCTCAGCGTTCGGCTTCACCCTGGCGCTGATCATCTTCGCCGGGATCCGGGAGCGCCTCGCCGTCCGCAAGGGCCCGTCGGTCTTCGCCGGCGTCCCCATCGCTCTCATCGTAGCCGGCCTCCTCTCCATGGCCTTCATGGGCTTCACCGGTCTCGGAAACTAGCCCCTCATCTGTTCTTGACTTGGGGCGGCCCTTAGCCGTACAAATGCGTGGTCTTCTTCGAGAGGTGATCCTGTTGCGTCGGCTCCCCATCTTCCTATCGCTGCTCCTCTTCCTGGCCGCCTGTGGCAGCAAGGAGCGCGTCAGCGACGTATTCCACCCTATGGGCGGGATCCCGATGCAGATCACGGCCTACGACATCTCGACCTCCCGATTCCAGGAGGTCTTCTCCGAGATCAAGGACCGGGTCAACGTCCTCGAAGGCTTCCTCTCGGTGTACATTCGGGACAGCGACCTCTCTGTCCTCAACGACAAGGGCGTCGCCGACGTGTCCGAGGACACCCTCGGGGTGATCGAGCAGGCCCTGCGGCTCTGCAAGAGCACTGACGGCGCGTTCGACCCTACGGTGGCATCGGTGATCGAGCTCTGGACCCACGCGGGCAAATCCGGCAAGGTCCCCAGTGACGAAGAGCTGGCTCAAGCATTGGAGCGGGTCGGTTGCAACAAGGTCGAGACCTCCCACGCTCGCTCCCGGGTTCACCTGACCCAGCAAGGCATGCGTCTGGATCTGGGCGGCATCGCCAAGGGCTACATCGCGGCCGAGGCGGCTCGCATCATGAAGGACCGGGGCATCAGCCGGGGTATCGTTGACGCGGGGGGCGACGTGGTGGTCTTCTCCGGCAAGGGTGACAAGCCCTTCCGGGTCGGGATCAAGCACCCCATGGACCCGGAGCAGGTCTTCGCCATCCTCTCGGTCGCCAACGGTGCGGTTGTGACCTCCGGCTGCTACGAGCGCTTCGTAGAGATCAGCGGCAAGCGCGTCTGCCACATCATCGATCCCCGCACAGGCAAGCCCGCTGAAGGCCTCCTCTCGGTCTCGGTGCTGGCCCGGGACGCTTCCGCCGCGGACGCCTACGCCACCGCGCTCTTCGTCCTCGGCCCCGAGGACGGTTTTTCACTGGCCAAGAGCCTTCCCGAGATCGAGGCGGTCTTCCTCATCGAAGCCGACGGCGGCGACAAACTCCGCATGAAGGCCACCCCTGGTTTGACAGGGAAACTCGAGCTGGCTAACTGACTCACTCCGGTGAGAACCGCAACGGATACCGCACCTCGACCTCCCCGCCGTCTTGAGGCGCAGAGAAGCGCAACCCCTCGAAGACCCCCAGGACGCAGCCCTCCATGAACGCGTTCTCCAGGTCCGAGTCCTCCGGCACGACACCCACGACCCGAGCACCGTCCGCAGGATCCGCGCCCTCAGGCACCGCAATACGGAAACCCACTACAAGCTTCCCGCCCGTGTCCGGCTGCACAGCCAGCCAGGCATCGAAGCAGCGCAGGAACTCCTCGGTGTTCTCCTGGATCGCAGCCTGGATACCTTCGCGGCCCGGATCCCAGATGATCTCGTCGAGCCCCTCCTCCTCCTCGGGCTCCAACTCCCCGTCCCCTGTGGGAGGGCCCTCCGGGCCCGATTCCCCTTCCCCAGCTGTGGGAGGGTCTTTGTAGCCGAGTTGAGCGGACGAAGCTCCGCTCGTACGAGACT
>CAZNWW010000553.1:0-2822 GCA_964576155.1 uncultured Myxococcales bacterium
CCTTCTACCTCCGGGTCGGAGAGCTGGTGGCAGCGAGCCTCGGCCACGGGACCATCGTCCACCGCTACTACAACAACCTCGACTTCAACCATTTTTCGCTGGGCTTCGACACCCGGCTCAACTTCCGGGAGGCCGGCGGTGAGCTGCTGACCAACGACCTCCTCAATCCGGAGCTGGTGGCCCTGCGGGGTTTTGTGCGGCCCATGACCCTGTGGGAGCACGGCAAGGGGGAGATCTTTGATCGCCTGGCGGTGGGCTTCACCTTCGCCGCGGACGTACAGGCTCCCTGGCGGCTGCGCACAGTGGACGACGGGGCCGGGGGTGACCTGCCCCGGATGGACAAGTTCGGCTACCTCTCCTACGAGCGCCATCTGGCGTCGCTGTGGGGTCTGGATGTCGGCTGGACCGTGGTCAAGACCGAGAAGTTCGATCTCACCCCCTACATGGACTTCAACTTCCTGGCGGCCAAGGGCTTCGGGTGGCATCCCGGTGTGATGATGACCCTGCGCCCTGCGGAGAAGACCTGGATCGAGATGCGCTTCGAGTACCGGGCCCTCACGAAGCGCTACGCGCCGACCTACTTCAACAGCTTCTACGACTTCCAGCGGACCGAGACCTTCCTGCAGGCCGGCGCCGGAGACTACGACTACGCGCTCTGGCGGTACTGGACGGAGGGCTCCGGCCACAAGGCTCGCCACGGCTTCTTCGGCGAGCTCTACGCGGCCCTCTTCGGGGTCATCGGCATCGGCGGTCTCTACGAGGACTACACCGGCAGGAACAACTCCAACGTCATGATCCGCGCGGACTTCCCTTACATAGCGAACGTCAAGCTCGCTGCGTACTACACCAAGCGGAACTTCAACGAATTCAAGGAGCTCTTCGATCCGGACGGCGCTTGGTTCGTTGCGGAGGCGCGGTACCGCTTCATCAAGTGGATGTACGCCTTCGCCGTCTACTCCCGCCACTGGGAGATGGTGAAAGACAAGGCCTCCGATCGGTATGGCAGGTACGACGTCATCCACGATTTCCAGGTGGGCGTCGGCGTCGAGGTCACCTTTTAGCCACAGCGGAAGTTGACGGGGAATGCTGAAGGGCTACATTGTGTTGGAAGTTCGGGCGCCACGGATCGGCGCTCGCTGGAGGATCTCATGAGCTACATCCGCATGGCCCTGGTGGGCGTGCTCGTCATCGCCGCAGCGTCCTGTGGCCCGCACTACGTCGACGGCACCAAGATCGAGGACAACCCCACCAACCGCTCGATCCTGAACCTGGTGGAGGCCTACCGCCTCGCGGTGGAGCAGAAGGACGTGAACATCCTCGCGAAGATCGTCTCGAATCAATACTTCGAGAACGCGGGGACCACGGGCTACAGCGGCGACGACTATGGCCTCAAGACCATCCTCATCAAGGTCCTGCCCATGCTCCAGGAGAACATCAAGGAGGTCTTCTACAAGATCGAGGTGAAGCGCATCGATCTCATGGGAGAGACCGCCAACGTGGTCCTCGAGTACGAGCTCAAGTTCCACTACATCGAGGGGGACCTCGACGGCTGGAGCACAAAGAAGGACCGCCACCGCCTGGATCTCGTCTGGGAAGATGAAGCCTGGAAGATAGCCGGGGGTCTGTAGGGGGATGGACCTCAGGGTTCCTTGCGCTGGACGGGGCGTGGCGGCCGCTGGTGGGCCGGGGAACATCCCGGTCCGGGCGCCGCACGAAAGTGCGACACCCAGCCCAGGACCGCTTCGCTTGCCCCCCGACCTCACCACCAGCCCCCCACGCCCTCGCCCAGCGCGGCGTCACCCTTCGCCCCATCCCACGAGATTGCCAATAGAACCAATCTGAGCCGGGAGTCTGCGACCAGGAATCCGAGCCGGGAGCCTGCGACCAGGAATCCGAATCCAAACCCCTCCAGCATCCGAACCGTCGTGGGACTCTGTTGCGGACCGCCATGCGCTGTTATAGTTGCCTGGACCACTCGGAGAGAACGCAGGAGTCGACGTATGAGAACCTCACCCCTGGCAAGATCCCTCGCCCTCGTTTCGCTGCTGGCCGTTGCCCTGTCGGCCGCCTGCTCACCGCCTGCGGACCCGGTAGAAACCCCGGATACCACCTCGGGCGATGCCGGCGGCGACACCATCATCGACGCTCACGCTTGGGAGATCCTTCTCCCTGATACTTCACCGGATGTCGTCGAGCCGGATACGCCGACGCCGGACACCGCCGAGCCGGAGACCGTGGGCCCGGCGTGTGAGGCCGGGGAGGGGTGTTTCCTCGACCCCTGTGAGGAGAACGCTGACTGCCTGTCGGGGTGGTGCGTGACCCATATGGGGGAGGGGGTCTGTACGCAGACCTGTCAGGTCGAGTGTCCGGCCGGGTGGACCTGCAAGCAGGTCGGCGGCACGGATCCCGACCTGGTGTTCGTCTGCGTCTCCGATTACCCGACGCTCTGCCGTCCGTGCTCCCTCGGGGATGACTGCGAGGGGGTCGGGGGCGCCAAAGATGCCTGCCTGTCCTATGGGAGCGAGGGCGCGTTCTGTGGGGGCGTCTGTGATCACGACGGGGACTGCCCCTGGGGCTTCAGTTGTGTGGAGGTCGAGACCCTCGACGGGGTTATCTTGCAGCAATGCGTAGCGGATTCCGGGGTCTGCCCGTGTACGGACACCTCCGTGGCCCTCGGCCTGTGGACGCCCTGTGTGATCGAGAACGAGCTGGGCACCTGCCACGGGAAGCGGATCTGCACCGAAGACGGCCTCTCGGGCTGCGACGCGGGGATCCCGGTCGAAGAGATCTGCAACGACTCGGATGACGACTGCGACGGGGTG
>CAZNWW010000553.1:2832-3384 GCA_964576155.1 uncultured Myxococcales bacterium
CACCTGCGACGACGGGAACCCCTGCACCGACGACGCGTGCAACGGCGCCGACGGGTGCGAAAACGTCGGCTTGAACGGGGGCGAATGCCTCGACGGAGATCCCTGCACCATCGCGGACCATTGCGAGGCCGGGGTCTGCGTCGGCCAGACCGTGGACTGCGATGACGGTGATCCCTGTACCGAGGATCTCTGCACATTGGCCGGTGGATGTGAGCACCCCTTCACCACGAACCCCTGCGACGACGGCAACCCCTGTACGGTGGCCGACGGCTGCGTTGACGGCGCATGCTTTGGGGTCGAGGTCGGCTGCGACTGCCTCGCTGACGCGGACTGCGCTGCCCTCGAGGATGGAGACCTCTGCAACGGGACCCTGATCTGTGATATCGACTCTATCCCCTTCCAATGCGCGGTGGACGAGGACACACTCGTCGAATGTCCCGAGGCCGAGGGGATCGATGCGCTCTGCCTCGAGCCCTCCTGCGATCCTGCGACCGGTGAGTGCGGGTTCGCACCTGGCGAGGACGGGACCCTCTGCGATGACGATGACGCCTG
>CAZNWW010000554.1:0-2826 GCA_964576155.1 uncultured Myxococcales bacterium
GGTTGGCACCAGGGCTCCATGTCCGGAGCCCGGGGCTCGACGCAATGGGTCCCGACCGGACAGGAGGGAGCGGTCACGTCGCAGAGGGGCAGGCAGAATGAGCCCTCTACGCCCGTGTCCATGCAGCCCCAGCCTGAGCCAAGCCCGTCATGGCCCTCGCCGCAGTCCTCGTCCGCATAGCAGGGGTCGCACCAGGTCATCGGGAGCGGCTCCGATGTATCCTCGCCTGCCCCGGAGTCGTCGGATTCGCCCAGGTCCAGGATCACGTCGCCGCCGATCTGGTCGGTTTCGGGTACATCCTCGCCGGGTTCGACGCCATCCACGCCCGGAGAGACCTGGATGCTGGCGCCGTCGCAGGAGAACACGAAAATGGCCGCTAACACGGCCAGGGGAATGAGTCGCTGGACTGACATGGCCCTACCTTCCCGGGTAAAAATCACCCTCTCAGTGTATGCCCCAGAGGGGCACGGAGCAAACCCCTGGGCCACACACCCGTGGACAGGACCCGCAACGCCGGCCATAATTCCACCCGGACACACCCCCAGAGGAGGCGATATGCTGCACCCGACCATCACCCCGGAGTTCGAGGCCGCGCTGCGACGGATCATTGCCGACACCGCAGGCCGGGGGCGACGCGTGGCGACCTTTGACGGGGACAACACGCTCTGGGACTGCGACATCGGCGAGGCCTTCCTGCGCTGGCTCATCTCCGGGGGCCACCTCCAGAGCGTGGACGGGATCGAGGACATCTGGGAGGAGTACGAGCGCAAGGTCGCTGTGGACCGCGTCACCGGCTATGCCTGGGCCGTCCAGGTGATGCGCGGCCTCTCCAAGGAGACCCTCTGCGACCAGGCCGAGCATTTCTGCTACGCATGGCCCAACTGGCGGGACGGAATGCGCGCGGTGGTCAAGCTCCTCCAGGACTCCGGCGTGGAGGTCTGGCTGATCTCGGCGAGCGGTCTGATCGTAGTCCGGGCAGCAGCACCCTACGTGGGGATCCCGCAAGACATGACCCTCGGCATGGATGTCGAGGTGGACGGCGGCCTGCTCACTGACCGAATGAAGGAACCTATGACTGCCAACGCTGGAAAGGTCGAGGCCATCGAGGAGACCCTGGGTATCCGCCCGATCGCATCATTCGGTGACAGCCGAGGCGACCTCGAAATGCTGGAGTACGCTGAGCAGGCCTTTGTCGTCGGACAACGTTCCCGCACCAACGAGAGCTTCATCGCCCTGGCCAAGGACCGCGGCTGGCCCATCAACGAATTCTAGTTTTACCTGACCTCAGGCTTCGGCGTCCACGAGCCAGCCGACCAGATTGGCGAGTTCTTCCATATTGGAGACCCCTCCGGGCATCTCGGGGACAGCCATGGTCCCGGTCTCCTGCCCGGACATCTGTTGCAGATCTTCGAGGGTCTTCAGATCTGCCTCCGACTGAAGCTTCTCCTCCGCAGCCAGGGAGATGAGCTTACGCAACGCGCTGGTCTGCTCCTCGGTCGGTTCCCGGGAGAGGGTGGAGAAATCCGGGAACCGCAGACCCACATCCGACCGAGTGCGATTGAGGATGAATCCGCCGAACGGCAGCCCCATCTGCCGGATACGCTGATGGAAATCGAAGGCATCCTCCAGAGCCTGCTGGGCTGGAGAGGTCACCAACAGGAACGCTACATCCGGGTCCTGCAGCCGCCTCTTCATTGCCTGGGCGTTTCCGCTCAGCACATCCATCAGCGGACCAAATCCCCCGATGAAGCCACGCAGCTCCTTGAAGAACTCTTCACCGAACACGACTCCCAGCACCTTCCAGACCAGCTTGGATGTCGCAGATCGGAACAGCCCCCCCTTCTTGACCAGGAAGGCCTTCAGGATTCGGCCGTCCAGGAATCGCATGAGACGCTCCGGGGCCTCCAGGAAATTGAGCGCGTTCCTCGAGGGAGGAGTATCGAGCACGATCATGTCCCACTTCCCGGAACCCAGGAGTTGATGGAGCGACTCCATCGCGGTGTACTCCTGCATGCCCGCGACCATCTGAGAGATGTTTCGAAAGACTCGGTTCTGGAGGAGGCCCCTGACGATGCCGACGTCCTCCCGGAGGTCTCCCACGACCCGTTGGGCGACCGCGCCCGGGTTGATCAACCATGCGGACAGACTGCCGGGGGCCTTGATCCCGGCTCCAATCTGTATCGAAGTCTCCAACTCCAGCGGTTCGGGCAGGTTCCGAGATATCCCCAGGGTCTCGGCGAGACGTTTGGATGGATCGATGGTCAGTACCAGTACCCGCCGACCCTGCCTGGCTCCGGCCAGGGCCAGGGCCGCCGCCACGGTGGTCTTCCCTACGCCCCCTGCACCACAGACGACGACGACCCGCTTCGCAGCAACGAGTGACGTAAGGATCGTCAAGACGTCCCTCCGACCGAAACCCCGGCGTCCCGCTCTTCCTCAAGGATGCTGTCGGCGAGCGCCTCCACGAGCTCCCGCCCGGTCCCGCTCGCTTCATTCAACGTATATACCGGGAGGTCCGTCATGTCCCGAAGCCGCTGTGTGCACGTCTCCGCCTGGCAGATCTTCTCGACACTGCGCATCCCCATCAGGGCATCACCAGACGGCAGCTCCCGTAATACAGCAAGCTCCTTCGCGCTGAAATGGACGGCCGGCAGTCTGTTGATCACCATGGCACCCACCGGAACACCTGTCCCGAGCATCCCTTCGAGAAGCTCCAACGCCTCGCTCACCGGCAGGGTCTCCGGCAGGGACACGATGACCCCCGCGGTCAGCTCCGAATTGTTGAAGATGGCCTGCCCGGAGTGCAGCGCGGCGGCGATGGGGCCG
>CAZNWW010000554.1:2836-3378 GCA_964576155.1 uncultured Myxococcales bacterium
TGATACCGGGGAGCCCGGTGAGAGCCAGAGCATGGCCGGTGGCAGGCATATCCAGCACCGTGAGATCATAGAAGGGTCTCCCCTCTCCATCCTCCCTGCTCACCAGAAAGAGCAGGTGCTGGAAGACGCCCAGCTCATGAAGCGAAGGCGCTGCCTGCAGGAATCTCCTGAGCGCCTTCGACCGCATCGCCAGGGCCACCAGGGATCTGGACTTGAACACATCGCGTAAGAAGATCTCCATGCCTCGCCGTGGTTCGAGCATGACGCCATCGATACCCGGGGCGATCGCGCCTGCGCGGCCCTTGAGAAGCTTCTGCTCAAAGATGTGGGCAAGCGGAGACCTGGTCTGCACCGTAGGCTCGGTGATCTCGGCCACGAGGACCCGCTTCCCCGTTCGGGCAGCGGCCAAAGCCAGTGTAGCGGCGAAGGTGGTTCGACCCACACCCCCCTTGCCGGCAACAATGACCACCCTCTTCTGAAGCAACTCCAGCAAACCATCCTCCCGTACAATCATCACCTAGCATACAGAGTAACAGGAGTTT
>CAZNWW010000555.1:0-3377 GCA_964576155.1 uncultured Myxococcales bacterium
CGTCCCCAAGGGGATTTGAACCCCTGTCGCCGGCGTGAAAGGCCGGTGTCCTAGACCTGGCTGGACGATGGGGACGGGAAGTACCAGTGCCCGCAGCACTGGCGCAACATGACAAACTACTTGATCCACAGGATACCAAAGAGCCACTGGTGAGCCGCAAAGGGATTGAACCTTTGACCCGCAGATTAAAAGTCTGCTGCTCTACCAACTGAGCTAGCGGCCCGCTCTGCGGTCGCAGTTTCTACAAGAGTGCACCATAGAAGTCAAGGAAAAGAGGCTCTCTTAAGCTCTTCCCGGCGTCGCCATGACAACATCGATACGCTCCCGCGGTCTGGACTGGTCGCCGCACTTCGCAGCGAGACCGCCGAGGCGCCGCCGGGTTCGAGGACCCCGGACCAGAGGCAGCGGAGTCGTAGCAGCGCTACGTCGAGCATGCCGTCGGGAGGAAGGCCTCGAAAACGGTGGTGTATCGGAGGTCGCAGCAGAAGGGCGGTGACCAGTCCAGGCCCTTACTGCGCCGCGGCGCGCTCGTCGTTGAGCATGTTCAGGATCGATATTGCGGCCTCTGCCGCGCTGTCGATCTCTGACTCGGGACCGTTCATGATCAGGCGCCCGGTGGCGCCCCAGGGCTTGACCATGTTGAGCTTGACGTCAGCGGCCTTGAGGGCCTCGTTACACGCGATGCCCAGGTACGCGGCCGGGGCCGCTTCGAGGATGAACACCGACTCACCGCCGACGACCATGTGGCCCTTCGATACGCCGGTGAAGGCGATCGCATGGTCCTGCTCAACCCCGCGGATGATGTGGTTCGCAAGGATCTTGCACTCGGCCCGATCCCCGACCCCGAGGCCGGTCTGATCGAACACGATCCTCCCCGCCTCCTGGACCTCACCCTGGTCCGGGTGGTGGATCTGCATCATGCCGAAGACCCGCTCGGTGACCAGGGAGCTCAGGCGCACGGCGGTCCGCTTGAGGACCAGATCGATCATCCGGTGGATCTCCATGGCCGGCGCCAGCTCGAGGAAGATCGCGGCGTCGTACTCCGACGGATCGTACACGCGGTTGTCCTTCGCAATGTACTGCGCGAGCTGCGGCTGCAGCTGATCGATGAAGGTGTAGACCCGAAGCTCGAACCCGCTCGTCGTCATGGCGTCCCTCCTCCGTCTCGCCGGACGGGGATGATTATTAGGGGAACCGGCGCCGGGACGCAAGCGGAACGATGCCGTGACCTCGCAGGCGGCCCGATGGGTATTGCGTTCAACCTGTCCCTGCGTTTATCCTTGGCCGCCGATCCGGAGGTCAGGCGATGCTCTCGAGACAGCGACGAACCGTGCGTTTCACGATGTTGGCAGTGTGCATCCTCCTATGCCTCCTGGTCTCCAGCTGCGTCCAGTACAGGCACTACACGCAGACCAACGTGCCGGTCTCCAAGGCCGGCGATCCTCCGGACGCGCCCCTGTCCCTCCGGTACAGACTCACGGACTTCGATGTGGACACGTCCACCCGGGCCGGCACCGCCGGGATGACCCTGGGGTTGGGCGCGCTCGGTGCCCGGTCGGTGCACTGGCGCGACAACTCGGCCGCGGACATCGGCAACGCGTACCGCGAGCTCTATCGGTCCCAGGGATGGATGGGCTCTGAGACCTTGTCCGACGCGGACGCAGACTTCCGGGTCGCCGCAGATATCGATATCGAAGAGCAAAACGCCATCTGGATCCCCGGGGTTCTTCTCTACACCCTCACCGCTATGACCGGCCTGGCTGGCGGGGCAGGACTCGGGCTCGCTTGTATCCGACGGCGACTTCAATGTCGGCGGTCTGATGGCCGGCGTCTTCGGGGGCCTCGTGGTGGGTCTCGTCGCCGGCAGCTTCATCCCCGGCTACCGGGCCACCGTGGACGTGAAGACCAAGACACGCATGGAGTCCACCGCCCGGCGGGGCGGGGTCGGTGGGACCTTCTACGAGAAGGGCCATGAGACCCACCGATCCGAGCTGTACTCGAGCTGGTCCGGTGGAGAGGATGGTCGAAGTGACTTCATCGGGGCGACGTTGCTGTTGAACCGGCGACAGGTGCTCGACCACCTGCGGGAGACCGGTCCCGGAATGCTGCGATCGTTGGTCAACGTTGAGGGGTCGGCTCGGCACGTACACGGGGAGTCGGGGCTGCCGAAGGCCCTTCGAAGCTCAAAGAGCGAAGTAGGGAAACCCCTCCCACAGCAGGGGGAGTCGGCATTGAGAGTGTTCGTCTCGGATGTTGCGGTGGACGCGGAGGGGTTGAGGGAGCTCGGGCCCGTGCTGGCGTCGGAGATTCAGGTGGCCCTCCAGGAAACCGGTCGGCTCCAGGCCCTGACCCTCGAGAACCTCGAGGCGCAGCTCCGCAAGGAGAAGAAGAAGGCGCTGCTCTCCTGCGCGGATGACGGCTGCATACAGCGGATCATCGAGAACTTCGGTATCCCCGACACTGTCTTCGGACGGGTAAAGGCCCTGGGGACCGGGAGCCTCCACCTCACCCTGACCTGGACCCGTGGCGAGGACGTGCTACACGCAGTGACCGCGGTCTCGGGACTGGACCCAGCGGACTTGCTGCCCGCAATTCGGGATCTCGCTGCCCGCCTCGCCGCCGCGGTGAGTCTCCTGGACCCGGAATGACCGCGGTGGACGAGGCGACCCTGGAGCGCATCCGCAGCTCCCGCGCCGGGGCCCACTGGGATCGCCTCGGCGTGCGGAGGAGGACTGGAATATACGTGCCCCTGTTCTCCCTGCGGAGCGACCGGCAGGTGGGGATGGGCGACGCGGCGGATCTCATGGCCCTGGTTGACTGGTGCGCCGACCTCGGGATCGACGTGATCCAGCTCCTGCCTCTCAACGACATGGGCATGGACTCGGTGCCCTACGGCGCGGTGAGCGCCTTTGCCCTCGATCCGGTGTACGCCGCGCTGGATCGTCTAGAAGCGGTGGCCGGTGATCCCGCGCTGGCGCGCCGGGTGGCCGAGGCGTCGGTAACCCTCGCCGATGGGGACCGCATCGACTGGCCCCGGGTCCGGCAGGTGAAGGAGGAGCTCCTGCGCGCAGCGTGGGCTGCGTCCCGCGGCCCCGAGACCCTCTCGATCCTCGACGCGTTCCGGACCGCCAATCCCTGGCTCGATACCTACCTCCCCTACCGCGTTCGGAAGGAGCAGGCCGGCTGGGGCTCCTGGGAGGACTGGGGCGCGGACGAAACCCCGGGGGAGGCCCTGGCCGCCCTCGAACGCACATCACCCGACGCGCTGGAGTTCACGCTCTGGTGCCAGTGGATCCTCTCCGAGCAGTTGAGCGCCGCCCGGGATCACGCGGCGGCCCGCGGCGTGCTGATCAAGGGGGACATCCCGATCATGGTCT
>CAZNWW010000556.1:0-3373 GCA_964576155.1 uncultured Myxococcales bacterium
GTCCTCAACTCCCAGCGGGACCGGATCCTCGACCAGGCCATCTCCTCGGGCTGCGCGGATGCACCCGACGCACAAGCCTGCGAAGAGAACGCCACGCTGGCCATGGACACCCTCTCAGCGGTCAGCGACGACGAATGGGCCGACATCGACAGCAACCTCACGGATACCGCGGCCCTCGAACAGACCCTCATCGACGCAGGGGTCGATCCCTCGGACGCTACGGCGGTGGGCCAGTACGTGGACCAGGTGCCCGTCGATGATCGAAAGAGCACCGTGGGATTGGCCCGGAAGCTCTCCTCGGGAGACGCCTCCTCGTTCCTCTTCGAGCCCCGAATGGACGTGAACCTCAAGTGGGTCTACCTCTCCGCCAGCCTGCCCATGGCCATGTACATGCTGGACGATCGGACGGACTTCAACTTGGGAAACTTCGGCCTTGACGTCCGCTTCGGCAAGGTCTGGAGCGCCGGCATCCTGGGTGTCGGCGTGAGCGGCGGTCTCCACACCTTCCTGCCCAGCGGCACCTCCGAGGCCGACGCGATGGGCTTCACCAACCTCTTCTATGGACCCAAGTTCTTCCACAGCTACCTGACCCCCACCGGCTATGTCGTCGTTGGCCTCGACATTCCCTTCGTGACCCTCCAACTCAACGGTGAGATCGTACCGATGATCCCCGTGCGGGACGCAAAGGGTCTGGACGCGGTGCTCTTCGGGAAGTACGGCTTCGGCGTCACGATCCTGCCGAAGTTCGTGGTGTCGGTCATCGGCGAGCTCAACGGCCTCTTCCCGATCAAGAACGCGGACGCGTACAAGGCGCTCTTCGTCTCGGGCGGACTCCAGTTCAAGCTCTGGGTCATGAAGCTCAGCCTCGCAGCACAGTTTCCAATCGTCGAACCCGACTCCGAGGATCTCGGCGCCATCGGCGGTGTGGATGTCGGCACTCTCGCTAAATTCAATATATTAGGGCGCTTGCTCTTCTCTTTCTAAACCGGAGGACTAGTAATGAACCATCTCCAGATCAGGTCTTGTTTCATCGTCGTTCTGGCAGCGACGCTTCTCCTGTCGGCGGGGCCTGCCCATGCCAGGAAGTTCAAGGGCTCAGAGCTCTTGATCGGCCACAGCGTCAAGCCACCGAAGGGGGCCCAGCGGTTCTCCGGGGGGATCGACTTCCAGTTCGCGCCCTTCAAAGTGCTGCTCGCATCGCAGAAGAACGCCATCCTCGACCAGGCCGTGTCTTCAGCGTGCTCCGAGCTCACTGACCCGGGCCTCTGTGCGAACAACGCGGGCATGGCGATGGATACCCTCGCAGGCATCGAAGGCGAGGGCTGGGACCTGATCAACTCCAATCTCGGCGACTCCTCAGTCCTGGAGCAGAACCTGGACTCTCTCGGGGTCGATACCGCGAATACGGATGCGGTGGTGGAGTATGTCGACAGCGTCCCCATCGAAGACCGGCAATCAGCGGTGGGCCTCGCCAGGGAGATCACCTCCAAGGACGCTACCACGCTCCTCATGGAGCCCCACGTGGAGGTGAACCTCCGACACATCTATATCGGTGCGTCCCTCCCTATAGCGATCTACATGTTCCCGGACTCATCGGAGTCTGCCTCGGGCAACCTCGGAATCGACTTGCGCTACGGGCTCTTCTGGAAGCTCCCCAAGGTCGGCCTCGCTTTATCCTTCGGGCTGGATACCTACCTCCCGGCCGGGATGGCCGACGCGGACGCGATGGCCCTGAGCAACCTCCTCTACGGCCCCAAGTTCTACCACCGGTTCCTGACCACGGCGCCGTACATCGTTGCGGGCCTTGACGCTACCTTCATGATGGTTCAACTCAGCACCGAGATAGTACCCATGTTCCCGGCCCGGAATGCCAAGGGCTTGGACACGGTAGTCTACGGTCGTTACGGCCTGGGCCTGACGTTCTTCCCGAAGTACGTCTTCTCCCTCATCGGAGAGCTGAACGGGCTCTATCCCATGGCGAACGCGGACGTCTACGACGCGCTCTTCCTGTCCGGAGGATTTCAGTTACGTATCTGGCGTTTCAAGGGGAGCCTCGCTGTCCAGTTCCCCCTCGTTTCGCCGACGAAGTCACAGCTCGGCAAGATGGGAGGAGTCGATCTGGGAACCCTGGCGGATTTCATGCTCCTCACCCGTCTCTCGTTCACCTTCTGACCGGCTCGGAGCGTTCATGGGCGTCTATACTCGGAGCGGTGACAAAGGCACCACGGCTCGGCTGAGCGGCGAGAAGATCTCCAAGGCGGACGCGGTCATCGAGGCCAACGGTGCCGTGGACGAGCTATCCGCAGTCCTGGGCCTGGTCCGACGACGCTGTGGCCAGGACGTCCTCCCCGCAGGAGGCTGGTCCACGGTCGAGGCCCTGCTTTTCGATGTCCAGAAGGACCTGATCCAGCTGGGCGCGGCGATCTCCGCCGACGACCCGGAGGCCTGCCCCGTGGGCCTCGAGAAGGTGCCGCGCTTCGAGGCCCTCATCGACGGGGTGCTCTCAGAGTCCGGACCCCCTACCCACTTCCTGATCCCCGGGATCACCGAGACCGACGCGCAGATCCACCTGGCCCGGGCGGTAGCCCGCCGCGCGGAGCGCCGGGTCGTCGTGCTCCAGCCTGGTGACGCGGCGGACGGGGCCGTCCGCTACCTGAACCGCTTCGCAGATGTACTCTTCACCCTCTCGGTCCTGCATCGCCGTAGCGCCGGACTGTCGAGCGAAAAGGCTTACTGACCTCTCCCGGAGGAGACACCGATGTCCGTGCGTTCGATGCTGCTGTTGTTCCTGCTGCCTCTGATGTGGATCGCTTCCGGCTGCGATTCGGGTACAGGTGGGAGCGCGGGCCCAGGCGAGGACGTCATGACCGACTCGGGGCTTGATCTTCGAAGCCCGCAGGATGAAGTGGGTTCGGATGTCGGGAAGGACGCCGGCGGGATTGATCCCCAGTGGCCGGACCCTGGAGAGGTGGGTGCGCGCTCAATCCTGGAGGCCGATCCGACTGGCTTCTTCGAGCAGCCCTTCCCCTTCGACCTGCGACGTCACTCCGATGGCCGGCCCGATCTGACGGGCTTTCCCAACCCCTACAATCTGACCGTGGTGGACTCATACGTAGAGCCTATCGAGGCAGCGGTGGACGGCTTCTCTCCTGTCGGCACGACCTACCTCCGGTTCGACGCCCCCCTGGATCCCGGCACCTTCCCGCCTCCGGAGCTGACCACGACCCTGGACGGCGACATGGTCCTGGTCAGCATCAGCCCCTCGTCCCCTGCCTACGGCGTTCCAATCCCGGTGGAGGCGGCCTATTACGGTGAGACACCTCCCAAAGAGGGCTACTACCTCCAGCCCTATCTCCTCATGGTCAAACCCCTC
>CAZNWW010000557.1:0-1950 GCA_964576155.1 uncultured Myxococcales bacterium
CTCAAGCGCTGCTGCATCTACGATCCGCGTCTCCTGGACCTCTCCGGGGATTTCGGTCTGCTCCAACGCGGCGATCAACCGGAATCGGTCAATGTCCTCCCTTCCTCCGACTCCGGCCTTGGTCTGAACGACGACGACGCAGGACATTTGCACGTCCTTGAGCGCTCGCCGGAAAGCCAGATCCGAGGTCGCAGCGCTGTATCGGCGCTCGAGCCAGTCCCGTTGCAGGGTGGGAACCAACACCATCCCAGCAGCCAGGAGTACAAGGAGCGCCGACTTCAGCCGTGCTCGAGGGATCCAGGCGAGGAAGGCGGCCAGTCCCGTACCCGCCATGAGCGCCAACCAGGGCATCCCAAATGCACAGCTCTGCAACACGGACCCGCGGTCGCCACCGAGCCTGTTCAGGAATGACGCGAGAGCTGCACCTGCGAGGCCCGCACCGATCACCATCCAGAGGATGCGGCGCCCCCGCAGCCCGCCCGGAAAGGCCATCGGGATACCCAGCCAGAACCACCACGGGAAGGCCGCATGCCCACCCTGAACAGAAGTAAAGAGGCCCAACTCGTCCCCTGCGATTCCCCAGCCGACGGGGCTGAAGGATGCATCCAGGAAGAGACTCGTCACGCGGGCTGCGAGAGACAGCGATAACCAGCTCACCGCTACCCAGACCTCCCACCGCTGCGGCCACCTTCGGATCGCAAGCCCCCCCGCCACCGCTACCGGCGGGAGCGCGAGCACTCCCTCAGGGCAGCACCAGAGCACCCAGGCCAGGACCGCTGCGGCGGGGAGGAGGAGGGAGACCTGGTCCCGGCGGAGAGCCGCGAAGGCCAGGGCGAGCCCGGTCAGGGTGATGGAGACGGTCGGTGCTGCAAGGAGATCGCTGGCGCTGAGGGCAGAATGCAGAGGCCATGCGGCCAACGCGAGTGAAGCCAGGAGACCGGCGAAACGGGGGATATCCAGGGTCCTGGACAAAACAAGGAGCATCGGCGGGCCACAGGCAGACAACGCCGTCACCACTCCGATCGCAGGCCATAACTGCCCTTCCTGCGTACCAGGCAGCATCCAGGAGATCAGGAGACTGATGCCATGCCCGCCGCTGCCCCATCCCAGAAGTTGCCCGATCCCTTCGGTCCCCGCGGTGAATACGTTCGGTCTGGTGAGACAGAAACGCACCCAGAAGGAAAACAGTGTGACTACACCGAGCTCCAGGAGGAGACGTCGGCTCCCAAGGTGACGGTGCCCACGTCCAATGAGCAGCAACGCGTAGCCAAAGCCCGCCAGTGCAGCGAAGAAAAAGACCGCGGCAAGCGCACCACCCCAGTCTCCAACGGACTGGGAGCGGAGAGGGCTGTCTCGGGTTGCAGTCCACCATGGCCGATCATCGCTCCTCGGGACATGCCTCGTCGACACCTGCCCGGAGTTTCCATCGTGCCGGAGATCAACAAGATCGCGATAGACATCGGACGTGAGACGCTCCGTGATTCGGTGGCGAAGGACGGTGGCGGCCTCTGCGACGGCTTCGTTGCCGGGCCCGCCTGGGCCCACCAGGTGCCAAGGAGGCAGCGTCACGGGATCCTTCGTGGGAGTCTCCCACATGAGGATGAGCGACACCGGCGGCGACGGGGGCTCCCGCCCGGAGATTACAAAGGCAATCGATTCGGCCCGAATCTCGATGCGCTCGAACCAGGTGCCGGAGACAATCGGAGCCCCGGTCTCGCTCGGGGCGACCAACGAAAGGACCTGCTCCTCCTGACCACTCCGGATGACCCAGTGGTACCCTTCATCCCCAGCGTGTACCTCCCCCCCGAATCCCAGCGCGAAGATACCGACGAGGAGCAGTCGCAGCCACACGCTACCCTGCATCGCTCTGGCCTTCTGTCATCGCTCTGATATCCACGGTTCGCCTCCTGCCAAAGTATCGGAGGGGTGGTATAAGGTGTCAACAACCTC
>CAZNWW010000557.1:1960-3366 GCA_964576155.1 uncultured Myxococcales bacterium
GTGAAACATCGGGATCCGGAAGCGGGAGGTACACTCCCCCGGGATAGCTTCCTCGACACACCGGGGCAGTGTCGTCTCTGGTCCGTACAGGAGGAGGACGGGCGTCTCCACGTCGAGCCAGCGATCAGCGAGCGCTCGGGCCGAGGCACAGTCGAGCCTGTAGTGCGCCAGAATTGCATCGCGTTCCAAACTCACGAGGCGTGAACTCGAAAGGGCTCCGGAGTCGTTGAGGATCTCCTTCTCGTGGCATCGACGCACTGCGTCCAGATCCGCGAGCCGGCCGCAACTGAGAGCGTTGACGAAGAACGTCTCGTCTATGGTGACCAGGACGAAGTTCTGCTGCATCAGCGTCTCCAGTTCACTCCTCAAGTTGTGCACGTTCTCACCAAAGAGGATCCGACGCGCCTGCACCTGGTAGAAACGCTGGGTCTCTGTGGTGTAATGGTATCGTTCCCCTTCCACCGTGGCCCACACACCGCACATGAGGGTCAGGGCGACCCATCCGGGGAGCAGGAACCGCCAAAATGACTGCCTCGACAGACGCATCCGAAGACGGATGAAGACGAGAGGTGGGAGCAGGAGGAGTATCGGAATGAGGAACGCCAGGTTGTCATGGGAAAGCTGCAGCCGCATCCGCGCCACCGCGTATAAAGCCAGGATCACACAGCCCACCCAAGTGACATGATCCCGGAAAACGAGCATCGCTGCGATACCGAGGAGCGCGAGCACCGTAGACAGAGGGTTGTACAGGAAGTGCATGAGGTGCCAGGGGAAAACGAGGGGCTCCGGGATGCGGATCTCCTCGTCCGGGAAGGGCTGATCCATTGGCGCGACAGCGAACCCGCCATGCCCGCCAGGGGCTTCCGCCGATGGGGCAGGAGACGTGTCGACGCTCCCGTATTTGAAAGCCGAGTTGACCGCCGTGTTCACCAACGGTGCAACCAGGCAAGCGAAGACCATGAGCGCAACCAGGGCCGTTCGCCGCGACCCTCGACGATACTGGACGTAGAGGTAGACAGCCATGCCGACCCCGACCAACGGCCACGTCACCAGCTCGGCCCAACACGCGACCACCGCAGCGAGGACGAGAGAGAGATCTGCCGGACGGCCAGAGGCCGTCACAGCGAGGACGCGCTCGATGAACCAGGCGGAGAGGACCAGCGCTAGAAGGTAAGGGGTCATCGTCGTGGAGAGTTCCACGCAGGCGGGGAGGAACGCGAAGAGCAACACCGCGCTCCGTCCGGCTGAGATGGCCCCGAGATGCTGTCCTCCGTTGAGCAGCAACTTCATGAGCCAGGCAGAGAGAACCAGGGTCGGGATGCGGAACCAGAGCAGAGCACCGCCGACCCCCAGCAAGTCACCGATGGCCACCCAGAGAGAGAGGAGAACATCGACGAGGGGTGGCC
>CAZNWW010000558.1:0-3361 GCA_964576155.1 uncultured Myxococcales bacterium
TGGTCAGCGTGAGGCCGCCGAAGGTGACCGCGTCGCTGCGGAAGCTCCCCGCGAAGACGACCCCGCCCGCGGCGGACGCGGTGAGCGCGAGGCCCTTGTCCGAGCTCGGGCCCCCGAAACTCGCGGAGTGGATGTGGGTCCATGTAGCGGGGGTTGGGCCCTCGACCTCGTCCTCGGCGAGGAGGTCCGCGATGTCGGATACGACCTCTGGAACGATCTCCGGGATCGCGTCGAGGACGTCGGCCGGGTTCATGGTCTCCGGGGGTAGCGTGGTGTCGCTCGGGTCGGTGATCTCAACTACGCGGCCGTCGGCGCCAGCGTCGGAAGAGAACCACGGGTTGCCGCCTCCGGAGCAGCACAACGTCAACACGACAGAAAAAAGAAGCAGCGCTCGCAAGAAGGCGTCAGCACGCATCGTCGCAGGTCCCTCCGCAGCCGTCGGGCGCGCCGCAGTCCTGGTCTTCACAGGTCGGGACGCAGGGCTGGCACGCGCCGTCGACGCAATGTTCCCCGTGGTCGCAGCACTGACCGTCGCATTCACAGTAGAGGCAGGTGCACAAGAAGTTGTCCGAGCAGAACTGGTTCTCCCAAGGGCACAGGCCCTTGCAGAGCCCGCCACAGCCGTCCATGTCGCCGCACGTCGATCCGGAGCAGTCTGAAATGCAGTTCCACCACCAGTCCCACTCGCAGACCCCGTACACGCAGACCTCGTCCCAGTCGCAGCAGGTGTCCTCGCAGACCTCCGAGAGGCAGACACATTCTCCTTCCTGGCATTTGGAATGGGGCGGGCAGCAGATCCCGTCGCACCAGCCCTTGCAGAGGCATTCCCCGTCTATGCAGGTCTCGCTCCAGGGATTCGGACAGAATCCTTCGCAGGGTCCGCCGCAGCCGTCGGGGTCGCCGCAGAGCTTGCACTCGCAGTCCAGGTCGCAGGGCACACATTGGCCGTCCTCGCACGCGGTCCCCACAGGGCAACAGCCGTCGCCGCAGGGAACGTAGTCGCATTCGCACGCGCCCTGCTTGCAGATCTGTCCTTCTATGGCGCAGGGGCCGTCGCAGAGTCCGCCGCAGCCGTCGGGGGCTCCGCAAGGCTGCCCGCCAACACAAGCGGGAAGGCAGCACACATCCTCTGCGCAGACTTCGTTCTCTGCGCAGCAGGCCTCCCCGCAGATGGCATGGGTGCACTCGCAGACCCAGATTCCGCCTCCGGAAGCTTCGCAGGTCTGCTCACCTCCGGGGCAGGGTCCGCTGCAGGTCTGGCCGCATTCGTTGTCCTCACCGCAGGGCTTCCCGCTACAGTCTGGTTGACAGACGCAGATCCCGTTTTCACAGGCTGTCCCCTGGGGGCAGGACATCGGTGTGTGGGAGCAATCCCCGGTCATCGGATCACAATGGTCCACGGTGCAGGGATCCCCGTCGGGGCACCCGACGGGATAGTGATAGCAGGTCCCGCTGAACGGGGCGCAGTAGTCGGCGGTACAGGGATCCTCGTCATCGCAGGACTTGGATGTGTGCTCGCAGGTCCACCCCGTCTCGCCCTGGACCACGCAGGCGTCGTCGGTGCAGTGATCTTCGGTGCAGCCGTCGCCGTCGTCACAGCCACCACATGAGCCTCCGCACCCGTCCGAGCCACAGTCCATCTCCGCGCAGTCGGGGATGCACGGCTCGTCCTCGTAGGTGTCGACGACCGTGGTGTCCGGGGGCGGGGTCACGTCCGGGATGTCGAGAGGTTGGACTTCGACCTCTGTCGCGTCCGTGGTGTCTATGGTGTCTATGGTGTCTGTGGTGTCCGCGGTGTCGGAGATATCCACTGGCTGGGTGTCGTAGGTATGGGTGTCGACGGGGATCGTGTCCACGCTATCCGCTCCCGGAAGGACTTCGCCCTGTGGATCAGGCGTCCGGGTCTCCGTTCCGTCGACATCGTATGTGACGTCGAGGAGGAGGGGAGCCCCTGCTTCGTTGTAGGTTGTCAGTGTCACAAGGAGGTGCAGCCAGCAGACAAGGGCAAGAGTGGAACCGGTCCCGAAGCTCCGCATCTCGTAGCCCACGGTGGTCTCCGACGGCCAGGTGGTGCCCTGGGGATTTTCACAAGGCGGCCACGCGGCGCTGTTCACCGACCGCTACGGGCCGGTCTACGCCCCGGAGTTCGACATCCCCTGCACCCTCGCCGTGGTGCCCCCCGGGGACCTGGCGGGACAGGCCTTCCTGGCCCTGGACGCGCTGGACGGCGCAGCGGAGCTGGGCACCGGCTTCATGGTTGCGGCCGCGCTCTGGTACGCCCCCACCGCGGGGGCCGCGTCCCTGTTCAACGCCAACGGTCCCAAGGACTACGCCACCTGGCTGCTCGAGGTTTTTCCGACCACCTGCAACAGCGGGAAGCTCATCGAGGGGGCCCAATATATCGATGACCTCTACAACCCGGACTTTCTCCTCGCGGTCCTCGCGGGCGGCCTGGAGTCTGTGGATCCGTGGGGCTGCATCTCGCTGGAGAACTCCATCACCTCCGCGCCGCCGCCGTACCTGGGGACCTCCAAGCTCCTCTACCTCATCGGGGAGAACGACGAGCTCGTGGACCGGGACGTAGAGCGAGCTACCGTGCAGCAGCTCTGCGATGCGGGGGTCCCCATCGATTTCCTGGAATGCGCGGGGGGGAGCCACACCGGCACCGCGGAGAGCACCATCGGGTACCAGGTGACCTGGCTCTTCGAGTGCCTGGCCGGGGATGGGCCGCCGGAAGAAGAACTCTGTGTCATCGACGATCCGGTGGACTGCGGCGCGCTGGAGTGACGACGCAGCCGTCGACGAACGTCCGTATTGTCTCGAGGAGGGCCCGGCCGCCCTCGGTGAAGGTCTCGTTGTGGCCCGCGCCGGGGACCTCGTGGAAGTGAGTCCCCGGGGGCGCGGCCTCGTAGAGGCGCCAGCCCAGCGCGTAGGGCACCAGCTCGTCATTGGAGCCGTGGATCACCAGGATCGGGCACTCGACCAGCGGGACACGTGAGAGGCTGTCCATGCGGGTGCGCATGAGCCACCGCGCCGGCCCGAAGATCTTCCCGGCCATGTCCGGGATCGACGTGAATGTGGACTGGAGAATCAGGCCCGCGGGGCGCCGCTCCGTGGCCAGCCAGGTGGCGACCCCACCGCCGAGGGAGAAGCCGTAGACCACGATCCGGTCCGCAGGGATCCCTCGGGTTTTGGTGAGCCAGGCCCATGCGGCCGCGGCGTCCAGGTAGACCCCGGCCTCGTCGGGCCGCCCCTCGCTGCGGCCGAAGCCGCGGTAGTCCACAGCGAAGACGTCCGCGCCGAGCCCCACCAGAGCTCGATACACGTCGGCCCAGTAGGAAACGTTACCCGCGTTGCCATG
>CAZNWW010000559.1:0-3359 GCA_964576155.1 uncultured Myxococcales bacterium
TTCCTGGTCGCGGGCTCCCGGCTCGGATTCCTGGTCGCGGGCTCCCGGCTCGGATCATTCGGTGGTTGTGTTGGGTGCGGGCGGGGAAAATGGCCAGTGACCCGGGCCATCAATCGTTTTGGTAAATTGATGATCTCAAGGCCTGGGCCGAAGGGTGACGCAGCGGTGGGCGGAGGCGTGGTGGTCGATGGTGAGGTCGTGGGGCAAGCGAACAGGCCGCGCTAGTTCATGTTCTCGGGGTCGGGCGGCTCTTCGTCATCATCCAGCAGGATCCCTTCCAGGTCGTCACCACCCTCGGCACCGCCCTCGTCCTGCCATTCATCCCAATCTTCGTCACCCCACCAATCGTCCTCAGACGGATGTTCTGCGGTGAGGATCCCCTCGAAGTCCGGGATGTCCATCAGCTCGAGCGCTGCGGGGATGGAGGATAGGACCGTCCTGAGCATGCCGAGGACCTCGTCCTTGGAACGACCGCCGAGGGCATCGAGCCAGGAATCGAGATCCAGGAAGCCCTCCGGATTTGAAAGATAGAGCAGCGCAACAGCACCGCCGTGGGGACAGGGGCCTGTCGCAGGGCAGGTGCAGAGGGCCTCCATGGAATAGCGCCGGACCCGCACCGTGGTGTAGACCGGACCGTCGACCTCGACCCAAGCGCCGGAGATCGAGGTGCCGTCTTTGATACGCCGTACGAGCTGAATCTCCTCTGCCACGACACCCGCGGCCTCGCGGAGGCGGTCGTCGATGAGGTATCGATGGATCTTCTCCTCGGTGAGATCCACACGAGCCTCGAGCTCCACGACACCTTCGCCTTCGACCTTGCTGCGGTTGGACTTTCCCATTGGTTCCCTCGCTGGTCAGGAGACGGGATTCTATGGAAGGGGGTGGGCCTTGTAAAGGAGACGCCGCAACACAACGAACAGAAGTCCCGCCAGGAGGAGGATGAGGAGATGCATCAGGCCTCCGGTGGGACACGACCCCACACGGCAATTGCAGCCGTCCTTCCCGTCATAGCCGGCGTTGACCGAGGGTCCGTCCCCCCACCCGTCGATGACCCCGCCAGAGTCACCGCCACCATCACCGCCGCCGGCATCCATCGCTGCTTCTCTGCAGGCCCCGTCGTCACAGACCTGCCCCGCGGGACAGAGGGACTCTATCCACTCCGGACATCCCTCGGGAGCGACTTCGCAGGTCAGGAGGATACTGCTCGGTCCATCCTCATCGCAGGCGGTCTCTCCCGGCGTCTGGCAGCCGCCTGTGCAAGGCGAGAAGCACGCCGCCTCACCGTTCTCTTCGTGACCGCATAGTTGAAACACCTGGGAGCAATCGATCTCGATCACCTGCCCGGCTACGCATTTTACGACGACGCTGGCATCACAGATTCCGCCTTCCGGAAGAGTATCGCAGGTCGTAGGGGGATCTTCACACGCGCCATCCTCGCAGATCTGTCCCTCGGGGCATGGCTCGTACAGCAGATCCATGCAGCCGTCCTGTCCCTCGACGCAGCCCTCGATCGTCGGACCATCCAGGCCAGTAATACAAACCGATTGGACCTCTCCACACTCCGGCATGCAGTGGCCGCAGTCTGACGGGTTGCCGAAGTCGCAGAGCAACTCGGCTGAGGAGAGGTCCGCCCAGGGTCCTGCGGTTCCTCCCCCGATGATCCTGGATGGCCAGTTCTCCAATGCCGCAGCGAGATCCGTCGGCACGGTACGGATTTCGACATCGCCGAGTTCTTGAAGGAAGATGCCGATCACCGCCTCTTCAGTTGTGGGCATGCCCATGTACGTAGGGAGAACCACGGCGCCGTCGAGCGCTATGAACGGCAGGTAGGTACGTACCACGCCGTCCTGTGTCTCAGGCCATGGGACGTCGATCACTGTCGTCAGGCCGCCACCACCGGCGGCCTCCAGGACTGCTCGGATCTCATCGAGCCCCTCCTGGAGCGATAGGCTCCACGACGAGGCGTCACCGAGCAGAACGCCCCAGGAATCTCCGTCTCCGCTGCTGGCCTTGGCGCCGGTGAGACGGACATAGAGATCCATGGGCTTCTTCTTGAGCTCGCCCAAGGGCGCCGGGATGGCGATGAGTGTATTGCAGCCCGCGTACATCCGGAGTGCGTAGTCAATCTCGACCGCGGTGTGGCCGAAGTTCATGTTGTAGATCTCGGGGCCCACAAGACAGAGTCCGTCCGCGGTGCCCTGGAGGTGGGTCCGGGTCAAGAAAAGTGGAATCCTGTGCAAGGGCGCCCCTGCTGCCTCTGCGATGCGTCCGGTCGCTACGTCGTCCCCGGGACGGAGAGAGTAATACCCTCCATCCAACAGAAAGGCATGGTCATCGCCGGTCTGCAGCGCGACGGGACCCCACTCACCTGCGAACGATGTCTCGAGGATCTCGACGTCGACCCAGCCATGCTGCGCCGGCTCCAACGCCTCGTCCGCCATCCAGGAATAGAGATCCAGCTGATTCTGAGATCCCCGGGCAAGTACCGTGACCTGAGCTTCCGGTCGCAGGGAGCCCAGGAGCGCTGCATGATAGGTATCGCCGACGTCAGGGGCCATCCAGACCCTGCCGAAGGTCGCAGGCCAGCGGATCGGGTCCTCGACCTCGAGGGGCGCCGTGTACCCGAACCACTCAGGGTGGTCCTCTGGCAGATCACCCAGCGCGACGCCAGGCCAAATTAACATCAATACGACGATATGGAGAAGTCCGCGCATGGAAACAGGATATGAGAACCGGCGAGTTGTTTCAATCCGCATCGGCTGTGCCAGTTCATACAATGTCTACACAGTAGCTACTCAGGGCTGGGCCGAACCCTGAGGCCCAGTCCCCTAGATGTATTCCTTTTCCTTGCGCTCCTGCTCTTCCTTGCAGCGAATGCAGAGTGTGGTCACCGGGCGGGCCTCGAGGCGGCGGCCGGAGATGTCGTCGCCGCATTCATCGCAGATCCCGTACTCCCCTTCCTTGATGCGCTCAAGGGCGAGGTCGATCTTTTTGATCAGGGTCTTCTCACGGCCACGAAGGCGAAAGTTCATCGCGTGGTCGTATTCCGCGGTGGCAAGGTCCATCTCGTCCGGCAGGTCATCCACGTTGATGCCAAGGTCCGAGGCCAGTGTGGCCTTGGCTGTCTCGATCAGGTGTTCACGCTGACCTGAGAGGATCTTCTTGAAACGCTTGAGGTTTTTCTTGTCCACATGTCCCTCGCTTTGCGATTGTTCGCCGTTTCCCACAGCGGATGGAAAGGATAAGCAGGAAACGACGCCTGTCAACGTAAAACGACGCCGAAACGCGACTAGCGCACCTTGCGGGTCATGGGTACGAACTCGACAGTGGTCAAAACCTTCTTGTGTACCTTGCCCTCG
>CAZNWW010000560.1:0-3359 GCA_964576155.1 uncultured Myxococcales bacterium
GTGCCTGTTCCGGTCACAGCGCCGCCGGCGCAGCCGGTAAAGGTTGCGTCGGGGCATTCGGCGAGCAGGATGGTCCAGCCCGCCGCGCCGGAGACCTCGAAGTCGGCGAGGAACTGGAATCCCGGGTCCGCCGCTGATGCGTCGTCGGCATCACCGAAGCTTACCGCCGCAGCCGGCTGGTTCAGAGTCGCCAGAGGCGGCGAGCGATCCACGAGGATGAATTCCGGTGACGTGACGGTCAGGGCCTCGTTGTTCGCATCGTCCCGGACCCAGCCGCGGAGCTGATAGGCCCCGTCCAGGGCGAGGACACCGTCGAAGGCGACCATCCCCTGGCCGTCGGGCGCGCCCGCGGCCAACTCGACCCAGATGCCGCCCACGTTCCGCTCCAGGTGGACGTCGTTCCCATCGGTACCGCTCGCTACCAGGTCTGCGTCCGAGGAGGAGCCTTCTATGAGGGGTGATATGGCAGGGGCTACAAACGAGAGGATCGGCACCGCCGTGTCGACGAAGACGTCGATCTCGTAGGGCGTGCTCACGTTTCCGACCTGGTCGATGGCCAGGATCTGAAGGGAGTTCAATCCCTCGAAGAGCGTCAGCGTCAGATCCGCCTCGGCGCCGGCCATGCTCACCTCCGCGATGAGGATCCCGTTGTCCCAGACCTCCATGGCGCCGGTCTCCTCGCCGTCAAGTGAGACCTCTGCCTGGAATGTCGACGGGGCCACGTCGACCTCCGCCTGGTTGAGGGTGCCGAGGGGTGGCAGAACGTCGGCGGGGAAGGCAACACCCGTGATCACGGGGGCGACGCCGTCCAGCCAGTATTGGCGGCCTTGCTTTGTGTAGTTGGCTATGTTGATTGAGAGGATCCACTCCCCGGTGTCGGAGAGGGCCTCGGCGATCATTCGATGGTATCCAGGCGGGAGCGCCGCAATCTCGACGGCCGTGAGCTGCACGAATTCGCTGCCACCGCTGTGGTTCACAGACTTGACCTCACGGAAATTCACCGGGCCGTCAGTGGTCTCGCAGAGGGCAGCCCCCAGGCCAGCGAGATCCGGATGCGCGGAGCAGACCCGCAGCGGCGCGGTCTCCGATGAGAAGAGATTAGCCGGTTGGGACGTGACGACGACCTTGTGGGCGCCGGCGTTCCACGGGAACATGCACTTCTTCGCGCCGCCGACCGCCATGCAGATTCCAGTGGCGGAGCAGTCTCCGTCGTCCTCGCAGAGTTCGAATGGCACATAGTCGGAGCCCTCGAGGCTCACCTGGGTAGTCGTGAGGAAGAACTGGACAGCGAAGTACAGGCCGTCCGCGTTGCCCGCTGCGTCGGAGACCGACACGGCCAGTTGGTACACACCCTCTTCGAAGGTCATCTGCGGGAACACGATCTCCTCCGACTGTCCGTCAGGGATCGATTCGTCGAGGACCACCGAGACCACCTCGGGGGCACCGATCTCCGGCGTGATCAGGAGGTCAACGGACTGACCCGCCTCGAGGCCCTGGAGGCCTACGACGATGGTGAACTGGTAGCCCTCTGCATCGGGGTCCTCGTCCAGACCCGCCGGTATCAACTCGAATCCAGGCTGGACGAAGCCGACGACCACCGGCGCGGTGCGATCCACGGTCACGATCACCTGGTCCGCGTCTGCGCTCTGGCCGGCGAGGTCCTCTACCGAGGCATCGAGGGTGCAGGTGGAGTTGTCGTTCAACGTGACGTCGGACCACGAAACGCTATCCCCTTCGACGGTTCCCAAGACCTCCACAGGCTCACCGCAGTCCACCGTCAAAGTCGCAGCGCTGCCGTCCTCTGCGTTCACTGTGGCCGCGGTCACGGTGAGGCTGCAACCGGGGATACCGGCAGCGCAGGACTCCGACGCCAGGTTGAGGACTGCGCCGTTGTCAGGTGTGGTGAGGGCGATGGTCGGGGTTCCCTCCTTGAGCAGGATGGACCGGACACCGGAGTATCCAGTCTCGACCTCTGTGGGATGAGTCGCTGACGCCTGGATGTCAGCCGCCACACCGACCGTAAGGCCGTCGAGGGAGAAGGTATACAGTCCCCCCGGGCCGGTGCTGACGGATCCGAACTGGTCGCCGTCAACCCAGAGGGTCACAGTGGCGTCTTCGAGGGCGGAGTCGTCGTCCGGCGAGAGAACCGAGACGATGACCGGGATCGGCAGGGCTGCGACCACCATGTCCTGGCCGGGATCCGTGATCACAACCTTCGGTGCCTCCACGTCGAACGTGAAGCTCGCCGGGGCCAATACAGTTACGTGCCCGGCTGCGTCCGTCGCAGAGATGTCCAGGCTGTTCACCCCGGGTGAGATGGTCAGGTCGCCGAAGAGCGCCTCCCCTGTGTCTGCGTCTGCGAACACACAACTCGCAGCCTCTCCATTGAACGAGAGGCAGACCTCCGTGAGGTCCGGATGGGCCTCGCCGGCGACCAGCACCTGTACGGCTATCTGGTGTCCGAGCACGTCCGCGTCGGCGTCGGGGCAGGCCTGCGGATCACAGACCATCCCATCCGTCGGAGTGACCAGGCTGAGCCCCGGCGATGCGACGTCGAGCTCTATCGACACCTCGGTGAGGCTGCCTTCGTTCGCCGCAGCGTCGTTGCCGAACTGGTCCATGGCCGCCGCGGTGAGGGTAAAGATCCCCTCACCCAGCGCAGACAGGTCTTCTTGGTGACTGAATCCCAACAGGGTCGCCTGGACCTCCGTGGCCCAGGCCTCGGCGCCACCCTGGGATAGGGACAGGGCTACCGCTTGCCCGTCGAGGAAGAGGGTCGCCCCGCTGACGGAGAAACTCTCCGCCGCGACGATCTCGCTGTCCTCAGGAGAGATGATAATCAGGATGGGCGCAGGGAGGCCCACGGTGAGCGATATCTCGGGAGACACCATCGGGGAGTCCCCGTCTTCGCTTGCGCGGCAGATGACGTAGTTCCCCACCAACCCGACGTCAATCTGGACGTCCACTTCGTACTGTCCATCCGGATCCATGGCGGTGACGTTGAGCATCCCTCCGTCGTGCCAGAGGGAGCCGGACTGGTCCTTCCGGCATTGAACCTCCAAAACAGTCCCTGCTTCAGCGAGGGGCGCGTAGAGCAGGAAGGAGGTGTCCATGATCGCGGTGGTCTCCGAGTCGGCATCGTCAGCAGCCAGGAGGGTGGCGCCGGACAGGGGTGAGAGGATCATGACATTCGCAGGGGACAGGAGCGCGACGACCTCAATCGAAGCGATCGCCTCCTGCCCACAGCATGCGTCGGACGCGCTGACCGATATCTCGTGGAGGCCGTCGGAGTCCAGGGTGATCGGGTCCACGGTGAAGACGCCGCCGAGGGCTGCGGTCACCGCGACCTCCTCCCCATC
>CAZNWW010000561.1:0-2327 GCA_964576155.1 uncultured Myxococcales bacterium
GTCCAGGAGTTTTTCGTAGGCTCGGCGGCCCCGGCGCAGGGCCTCGTAGTGATGCAGGAAGCCCTGGCTCCAGCGGCCGACGTCCTCCTCGGGCGCTACCTCGTAGTCTCCATCGATGAAGGTCTCCTGTCGGTCCAACACGTGCGCAAACTCGTGGGTGAGGACGTCCTCATGGATCCCTGGCCGGTCCACGCCTCGGCGGACCGAGGGCCAGGACAGGACCACGGTCCCGAAGGGCAGGGCTTCTCCGAGGGTGGGCCCTTCCGCGTAAGGGACCTTGAAGTCGTGAGGGTAGACAACAACCTCGGTCAGGTGGTCGTAGAGCGAGATGTCCAAGCCGAGGAGCAGGCGGACAGCGCCCGCTGCGATCACGACCCGTACCTCCTCGGTGATCTCCATGTCCTGCGCGGGGATGAAGTACTTCTCGTGCAAGAAGATCATCGCGAGCTGTCGCAGCCGCTGTTGCTCGTCCTCCGAGAGGGCCGGGAACCAGGGCACCCGGGTCCGCAACACCTCGTCCCAATCCGGCGGGAAGGGCCGCTTCGAGAGCCGCCCGCGCCGCCATCGTCTGATCAATCCGAACATGTGGGTAGTATGGCAAGAAACGCAGTAGGCGGGAAGTGTAGGGAATGGCCCTCATCCTGAGCGACCGGAGGGAGCCGAAGAGCCTGCCCTGAGCGCAGTCGAAGGGACCTCAGGTGAAGCAGGGCAACGTCTGAGGTCCCTCGGCTGGGCTCGGGAAGACAGGCGGGGGTCAAGGGGCAGAGAGGTAGAGGGCGAGACAGTCGGTGAGCTCATCGGTGTGCTCCCAGGCGCAGGCGCCGCCCGGACCGTTGGGGCCGCAGTTGGCGTCCTGGAAGCAGACGTAGTGGGGGAGCCACTCGCAGGTGGTGCCGATGTCGTGGTCGGCGCAGAGCTGGCCGGAGCAACCGGTGGCCATGCACTGGTCGGGGGGATCGGGGACATCGTCGACGCAGATGCCCACGGGCATGCAGTACATCATCAGGCAGTACTCGTCGTCGGGATCGCAGTCACAGGGGTAGGGGCCCTCGTTGAGGTCACAGATCTGTCCGTCCTTGCAGTCCTCGTCGAACAGGCATTCTGAGGGCGGCGGCACGGGGACGTCGATACAGATCCCGAAGGGGGCGCAATCGCCGGTGCAGTACTCGTCTCCAGGCTTGCAGTCCTCGTAGCAGTCCACGTCCATGAGCTCGCAGACCTGGCCGTACAGGCAGTCAGCGTCGCTCATGCACTCGCCGGGGAAGGGCCCATCCGGCACACAGGTCCCGTAGAGGAAGCACTCCATCTCCTCGGGGCAGTCGTCGCCGTCGCAGAAGCAACCCACCGCGCAGATCTCGTCGATGAGGCAGTACTCATTGGGGGCGCAGTCGAAGTCCCCTGCGCATTCCCCCTCGATCCCCTCGGGGACGCACTGGCCCAGGGGTATGCAGTCGTACATCAGGCAATACTCGTCATCGGGGTCGCAGTCGCAGGCGCCGGGGCCGTCCATGTACTCACAGGCGAAGCCCGGGGCGCAGTCGGAGTCGTCGAAGCATTCCGGCTCGGGCAGGTCCACGCAGATTCCCAGGCAGACCGCAGGGCAGCCCATCCCGTCGTCGCAGCCCGGCATGGGCAGGCAGTCGCCGAGTTCGACGCTGCAGATCTGGCCCTTGCTGCATTCGTCGCTGCTGTAGCAGAGCTCCTCGGGCTCCTCTTCAGGCACGCAGATGCCTGAGGGCAGGCAGTAGTCCGCCTGCGAGCACTTCATGTCCTCTTCGGGGTAGCAGGGCATCGGCATGCAGTCATCGAGAATCTCGCACACGAAGCCGGGGCCGCAGTCGCCGTCGTCGATGCAATCCTCCGGGTCGTCGTCGATGCATTCCCCGAAGGGCATGCACATCAGAGGGCAGGGCGCATCCTGCGGGCACGGCGGCGCCCAACAGTCCACGATCTCGCAGTGCTGGCCCAGGCCGCAGTCTCCGTCCTGCTGGCATTCAGAGATCGGCGGCTCCGGCTCGTCGTCGCAGTTGAACACGCACTCACCCGCTTCGCAGGCCCATTCGCCCACACAGTCCAGCTCGGACTCGAGGCCGGTGCACTCTTCATCACTCAGACAGATGACCTGCATCTCGGGTTCCAGGGGGACGCAGGTGGGTGCGGTGTTGCCCATGACGAACACGGTGCCGAACACTGTCATCATTCCAACGGTCAGGGTCTTGATGGTCTTCCAGGTCTTCATGGGGTCCTCCCTCCATTCGGGCCGCACCGTGCGGCGGGGTGTGGATTCGGGTCCCAGCTATTGCAGGGACCGTGCCAGCCTCCACGCC
>CAZNWW010000561.1:2337-3106 GCA_964576155.1 uncultured Myxococcales bacterium
CTCCACGCCCCCATAGGGGGCGGATTCCAGGCGGATCGTGGAGACAGCCTGGATGTGGTGTGCACAAGGTTTACATGTTTGTATAGATCTCGTAAGCAGAGGGTCTGGGGAGGGGGCTTCAGCGAGACCGCAGCCGCGTGCTATCCTCCGCAGGACACCACCATCCGGGAGTGCTCGCCCATGAACCTGTTCGATTTGATCATCATCGGGCTCTACCTCGCTGGGATGATCGTACTCTCGGTGTTCTTGGGCCGGGGACAGGAGAGCCAGGAGGACTACTACGTCGGCGGACGGAACCTGCCCTGGTGGGCCGTGGGCATCTCGACGATGGCCACCCAGACCTCCGCGATCAGCTTCATCTCGATCCCCCGCGTTCGTGGCCCTCAAGGAGGGTGGCGGACTCACTTGGCTCCAGTACGAGCTGGCCGTGCCCCTGGCGATGATCTTCGTCATGGTCTTCCTGATCCCGTTCTTCCGGAAGCTCGAACTGGTCAGCGTCTACGAGTACCTCGAGTACCGCTTCAGTCCGAAGGTCCGGACCTTCCTGAGCGCGGTCTTCCTGGTGAGCCGCGGGCTCGGCACCGGCGTGGGCGTCTACGCGTCCGGGATCGTCCTCTCGGTCTGTCTGGGCGTGCCACTGTGGGCCACCATCATCCTCATCGGCCTGGTCACCGTGATCTATGACACCATCGGCGGTATGACCGCGGTGGTGTACTCCGACGTGATCCAGATGGTGGTCCTCCTCGGCGGCCTCGTGCTCTGCATCGTC
>CAZNWW010000561.1:3116-3355 GCA_964576155.1 uncultured Myxococcales bacterium
GATGGAGGTCGGTGGGATGGGCGCGGTGATGGACGCGTTGGAGCCGGAGCGCTGGCGGGCCCTGGACATGTCCACGGGCCTCGGGGACGGCTCGGAGACACCATTCTGGGGATTCCTCGTGGGGGGATTTTTCCTGTATGCGGCCTATTACGGCACCGACCAGAGCCAGGTCCAGCGCGAGCTCTCTGCCCCCACCCTGGCGGACACCAAGCGCTCGCTGATCTTCAACGGGCTGGCGC
>CAZNWW010000562.1:0-3346 GCA_964576155.1 uncultured Myxococcales bacterium
CCGACCACGGCGAAGACCACGACCCCGAGACCCACCTGATCCCCCTGGCCATCGACGCCGCACTGGGGCGCCGACCTCCGCTGAAGGTCTTCGGGACCGACTACCCGACCCGGGATGGGACCTGCATCCGGGACTATATCCACATTGCGGACCTGGCGGACGCCCACCGCCTCGCGATGGATCGCCTCCTGGCAGGAGACGAAGTCCCGCAAGCGATCAATCTAGGCTCCGACACCGGCAGCAGCGTCCTCGAGGTGCTCCAGATGGTAGAGGAGGTCGCCGGGACCCCCGTGCCCCACGAGATCACATCACGCCGCCTTGGCGATCCGCCGGCCCTGGTCGCCTCGTCCGCGCTGGCCCGGCAGACCCTCGGCTGGGCGCCCACGCGGTCCGACCTGCGGGAGATCGTCCACTCCGCCTACGAGTGGCACACCGCTCACCCTGAGGGATACGGCGATTAGCGGACTACTGTCCGATCTGATCCAGCATGTAGAGGAACCCGTCGCCGGTCTGCTGGAAGACCTCCAGGTGGCCGAGACCGTCCAGGTCCGCGAGGATCGGGGAGAAGAGGCGGACCCCGAAGAAGATCGTCCACTTCAACTCACCCGCAGCGTCCGGGGTCATGCAGTAGAGGAAGCCGTCGGAGGACGCAGCCAGGAGATCCGGCGAGCCGTCCCCGTCCACGTCTCCCGCAACGGGGGCGGCCAACGGAGGGCCGACCAACGGGGACTCCGGGGGGAGCTCGTCCCCGCCTTTGTAACGGCGGACCCAGAGAGGGGTCCCGGTCTCACCGTTCAACGCAACAAGACCGTCGTTCCCAGCCCAATAGACCACGTCGTCCCATCCATCGTTATCGAGGTCCAGGATTACCGGCGCCGTGGGCGCGTTAGCGTCCCGCTGCCAGAGCAGGTCCACGTCCCAGGGATCGGTCCCTGTGACTTGCAGGCCAAGCACCTTGATCGAGCTGGTGACGACGATTCCTGGTCCTCCTGCTGCGAGGTCGGCGGCTGAGATAGCGTTTACGTTCTGGGTGTCGAATTCCAGGGACTCGTCCGAGTCCCAGAGGAGCGCCAACACCGACAGGACGAGATCCAGGTCTCCGTCACCGTCCATGTCGGCGAGGGGATCGGTCCAGGGATAGATCACCTGGGTATCCGCACCGCCATCGGTGAAATCGCTCCAGAGTTCCACCAGTCCGCCATCCTGCCAGTCCAGGACCCGGATGCTGCTCGGTTTGGAGGTCCCCGCTTTCCTGAGAGAGAAGATCTCGTCGTCGCCGTCCCCGTCGAGGTCCCGCAGAGCGAGGATGCTCGCCAGCCAATCCACGGGCGCACTTCCAGCCACCGAGATCTCCTCTCCGTCAAGGGGGAGAATCTCCACGGTTCCGTATCCGTTCTGGAGGACCAGGTCCAGGACCGTGTCCCCATCTACATCGCCGATAATCATTGTTTGGCCGACCATGCTCGCGTCGGTGTCCCAGTGGTGGATCACCAGGGGCGTATCGATCCCTGTTGCGAAGGAGTACACACGGACACGGACCAGCACAGTTGGAGAACTCCCCACGAGGGCCAGCTCCCATAGGCCGTCACCGGTCACGTCCTGCTGGAGGGCGCCATCCAGGATCATGTCAGCGGAAATGAGCGGATCCCCGGCCCAGTCCTCCTCGGCAAAGGCGACGCTCCCCGTGGCCCCCCGCAGGATCCAGAACCCACCGGGTTTGGAGATGCGCAATACGACCAGTTCCGTGGTGCCGTTACCGTCGAGATCCGCGGCCCCCCGCAGAAGTTGGACCCCTGCTCCCAACACGGGGGTCGACCAGAGCACCGATCCATCGGGGCGGAACGCGATGACCCGCCCCCCGCTCACCATGATGACCTCCTCCTTTCCGTCGCCGTTAATATCGGCGACGTCCACCCCGTGGGGATCCACGAGACCTCCGAGGAACATCCGTGACGCCGCAACCGGGGTGCTGAGATCCCCGGCGCCCAGGCTGGCACCGGTGCCAGCCCGGTCGTGACGTGAGGCAGGCCAGAGATCTCCCATCTCCCCGAGATCCTCACCGACCCCTGCGTCAGGCAGATCATAGGAATAGGACAGCACGCCGAAGTCAAAGTTGTTGCCGTCCTCGTTGTCCCCGATGCCGTCGAAGTCGTGGTCGAAGGCCTCTGTCCCATCGTAGGGGAACGCATCACAGGCATCCCCGACCCCATCCCCATCGGCGTCGACGCCCCCGTCAGCCAGGTCGGGGCACGCGTCGCATGCATCCCCGAAGCCGTCTTCGTCCGCGTCCGCCTGGGGTGTGTTCGGAGTGAGGGGGCAGTTGTCCGTGTCATCCTCTACGCCGTCGTCGTCGTCGTCAGGGTCACAAGGATCGCCGACGTCGTCGCCATCGGCGTCCTCCTGCCCCGGGTTCTCGTCCACCGGGCAGTTGTCGTCCCAGTCCGGGATCAGATCGTCGTCGTCGTCGTCATCCACGCAGTCCTTGTTCCCGTCCAGATCGCTGTCCGGGAAGCCCTCGTCCACCAGGAGGTTGCAGTTCTGGTCCAGGCCGTCGCAGATCTCCAGGGCTCCGTAGGACACCGACGGGTCGAGGGGTGCGCAGTCCAGATAGTCGGGGAAGCCGTCGTCGTCGTCGTCCTCGTCAAGGCAGTCCGGGGTTCCGTCGCCGTCGGAGTCGAGATCGGGCTCCGGGCAGGGAGGTGAGGCGTAGTCTTCGCCGAGGTCCGGGTTGACGTCCGCTTCGCCGTGCGCGTCGTCGTCGGTGTCCACCGCTGCATCAGGGATCACAGCGCCCCCCTTGGACCCACCGCCGCAGCCTGCGTCGACGATGGCAAAGGTCAGGAATACACAAGAAGCGAGTACCCATGGGCACCACGCAGAGAGGATACGACCCATCATGCACATCAACTGAGTTTTTGAATTGATGACGTGGCTATTCTAAGGCTCCGTGGAAATTCTGGTAAGCTCCGAAGACTGGTCTACTCCTCGGTGATGCACGCGATGACGCGGGTCGCTATCTCGGCCCTGAGGAGCAGGTCCTTGTCGTAGGTGGCTTTCAGCTTCTGGAAGGTCTCGAAGGTCAGGGTCTTCTCTGCCAGGAGCGCCTCGGTGGCCTTTCCCAGCTGGTCCCCCTTGCCCTTGTCCACGAGGCGGAAGGTTTCGCACTGGAGGTTGACCTGGAACTCCACGTACAGAACAGCGTCAGGCGCGCCCAGGGTCTCCATGATGTGATCCAGGTGGCTGCGCTTCAGTCCCTTCCCCTGCACCGGTCCGACGGCTTTCTCGACATGGGGCAGCAGGCGGCGCCCGCTCGGGGTGCGACGGATCTCCCGCTTCCAGGCTGCGA
>CAZNWW010000563.1:0-1556 GCA_964576155.1 uncultured Myxococcales bacterium
GAAGCTGGCCTCGATCAGCTTCTTCGGCAGGGTCACCGCCGCGGTGATCTCGCCGAGGGGGTCGCGCCCCTCGGCGAGGAGGACCTCGGAGGAGGTCTCGCAACGCCCGTTGTCCTGAACAACGCAGCCTGTGAGCCGCCAGTCCACGGGGATGGTCGGCGCGGCGGGGTTCACTACCAGGAATGTGATCTCCGAGTCCGCCTCGGTGGGTGGTACCACCAGGAATGTGCCTTCCGAGGCCGCCTCGATGTTCAGCACCCCCGGGAAGATGATCTCCGGCGGATCGGCCCGGACCGCGATGACGCGGAGGTCCTCGACCAGCTCGGCGCCTTCGAAGCTAGGGCCGCACGAGCCCGTGAGGAGAACGATGAGGCCGAGGATGTAGAACCGTCTCGCCATGGTCACCACCTCGCGTTGAGCCCGATGGTCGGGAAGATCGGGACGGAAGGGATCGTGGATGAGCGGCGGAACCGGTAGTCCCACTGCTGGAACTCGGAGTTGGCATGATTCGTCACGTTCTGGATGTCGAGGTAGACCGCCAGGAGCCACCTCTCGAAGGTCCACTGCTTCTCCACCCGTACGTCGAGCTGGATGAAGGGATCCAGGCGTTCTGCCAGGTCCTGTCCCATATAGGGGAGGTAGCTGGCGCGGTCCGCCACGAAGGCTGCGCCGGAGATTGGGGTAGTGGGGTTCCCGGAGATGAGACGGAAGCGGAGCCCAGTCTCCCAGCCCCGGCCGATCTTCACTGAGCCCACCACGCTGAGGATGTGGGTCTGGTCGAAGACTGTGATCCGCCATGGCTCCTTGGGGTGATCCCGCTCCTCGCTCATGGACAGGGTGTAGGCCACCCACCCGTAGAAGCGCCCCTCCGGGCGAACCTTGAAAAGGAACTCCCAACCATAGGAGCGGCCCTGTCCCGTACCCTCGACAAAGACCGGATCCACCCCCTCCTCGTCCCGGGTGAACGCGTCGGAGGGCACGGCCCGGTCATGGCGCCGCAGGAAGAAGGCCTGGGTGTCCAACAGGATCGGCCCCCAGACGTTCCACTCCACACCCAGGCTGTATTGGTCTGCCCACTCGGGCCCCAGGTCCGGGTTCCCGAACTCCCGGTCCAGGAACTGGAAATCCGGCGCCCGGCTGAACTTCCCGACCCCGGCCTTCAAGGTGACCTTGGGGTGGGGTGTGTAGCGGATCGTCAGGCGCGGGTCCCAGGTGACCATGGAGTCCACGCCGCCGGCCTTCGCGCCGGGATACAGGATGACGTCGCTGCGGAAGCCCGGCAGGATCTCCAGTGGCTTCCATGGCCGCCAGCTCGTCTCCACGTAAAAGCCCAGGAGGCCGTAGTGGTCGGTACGGGTGAAGGGCTCCGTGTCGTCTGCGAAGAGCGTGTCCAGGCCCGCGCTCACAGTGGATCCGGGGATGTAGTAGTTCTTCGCGATCCTGTGCAGGCCGAGCTTCTCGTCGTCGTAGGGGCCGACCCATTCGGTGGCGTCGATGGCGCCCCTCTCGAGGGCGGGATAGATCTCCGCCGCTCCCAACACCTGAACGCTCACGCC
>CAZNWW010000563.1:1566-3345 GCA_964576155.1 uncultured Myxococcales bacterium
AGAGCGTGTCCAGGCCCGCGCTCACAGTGGATCCGGGGATGTAGTAGTTCTTCGGCATCGGCAGGCGGCCGTTGAAGCGCGGATGGGTCCAATTCGAGTCGTTGCCAAAGGTGATGCGCAGGTTCGAGAGGGGCAGCCAGGTGACCTCGGTGCGGTTGCCGACGCTCCACACCTTGCCGTCGATGAAGGTCTCCTCGCTGCCGAAGGTGAAGTAATCCCAGCCCGCGTTCGGCGCGACCCGGATGCGCAGCCGCTTGCGGGAGAGGGCCCACTCCGCTGCGATCCTGTGGAATGACGACTGATAGCCGATGTCGATGTCCAGATCCTCGGACTTGTCGGTGGTGGCCAGCCGGAGCTGGTCGTCGGAGCCGAACACGAAGATCGAGACCCGCTGGTCCAGCGCAGGGAACCAGGAGACCTTGGCCTGGTAGTCCCAGTAAACCGGGAGCACCGTCGTGGTCTCCTGGCCCGCTGCGTCGAGAACTGCGGGGAGGATCGCGTCGATGTAGGAGCGCCGGATCGCAGCCCGCGCCGAGACCTTCTTCCCGATTGGTGTCTCCACGAAGGCCGCGACGTTGATCAGGTTGATGTCCACCTCGCCGCCGAACTGGTCCACCCGGCGGTTCTTGGAGCCCACGTCGATAACTCCGGCGGTGGCGTCGCTGTAGCGCACAGGGAAGTTTCCCGGGTAGAAAGAGATATCCTCGAGGAAATTGGGATTGATGACGCTGGGTCCCGAGAGGAAGTGGTAGAGCAGGGGGATCTTGACCCCGTCCAGGAGGACAGACGAGTCTCCGGGGTTGGCCCCTCGGATCACGAGGATCCCGGATCCGAAGGGCGTCCTCTGGATCCCGGGGAGGCTGGAGATCGCCTTGATCGGGTCCCCAAAGGTCCCGGGGACCGTCTCGAGGGTGCGGGTCTCCAGGGTGTACTTGGTGACCATCGCCTCGATCTTCTTGCCCACCACTACGGTGCGGTATTCGTTGACCACCTTCGGCTCCGCGTAGAGCTTTAGATCGAGCTTCTTTCCCTCCTGCACCTCGATTTCTTCCATAAGGTTCCTGGTGCCCGGTGAGGTCACGACGACCCGGTACCGTCCAGCCTCGACGTTCTTGAAGCGGAACTTCCCCTTCCGGTTGGTGGTCTGGCGGAAGGGGGTGCCCTCGAGGGAGACCTCGGCGCCGGGGATCGGCAGCCGCACTCCCTTCTCACGGACCTGGCCGGCGATGGTCTGGCCCTCCTCACCCTCGGCGATCTTCTTCTTGATCTTGAAGTTGTATGTGTAGCTGATGCGTACCGGTGCCGGCTCTCCGTCCAGCTCCGCCGGGGTGAACGCAAAGCGTCTGGCCGCCTCCACCGCAGCCTCATCGAAGCCGTCGCCCGCCGGGATATCCACCAGCACCTGGGTGACCTTGCCGGTCTCGTCGATGTCCACCTGGAGGCCGACCGAACCCTCTACGCCCGCGGCGAAGGCCTCGGGCGGGTAGGTGGCCTCAACGAATTCCTTCAGCTCCGGGAAGCGCGTCACCACGGGTTCTTGGGGCCCCTCGACGGGAACCTCCTGCGCACGCGGCGCGCCGACGCACAGCAGAAACGCGCAGACGGCGAAGAGCCGGGCGTGGTCTCGTGGAATCAAGCGCTGGACCTCCTTCGCTACTCTATCACGAAGACAAACTCCCACGGGATCTTCACCTGCACCGGCGCCCCGTTGACCGTGGCCGGCGTGAACTCGAGCTTCGCAGCAGCCTCACGGGCGAGGGTGTCCAGGGTCGGATGCAA
>CAZNWW010000564.1:0-3345 GCA_964576155.1 uncultured Myxococcales bacterium
GGCGAATACGACGTCACCTGCACCGCGCCGGACCTCCCTGACCTCGAGCAGATCCCGGACCATCTCGTAGTGGTGGCGGGGGAGATCGCCGGCGTGAAGCTGATCCCCTCCCCCAATAAACCCGTGTACAAGATTGAAGACACGGTGACCCTCACCCTGGAGGCCACCGACGCACTGGGCAACATCATCGAGGGCGTCGGCGGCACCATCATCGGGCCCGAGGACAACGGAATTGCCGACGAGGGCGATGACGCGTTCACGTTCCTCGCCGAGGGCTCCTATGCGTTCACGGGAACACTCGAGCCGCCCTTCGAGGACATCAGCGACAGCATCACCCTGCTCTGCGACGAGTCCGGACCCGAGATCCTGGTGGAGTTCCCGCCCCGGGGCGCAACCCTCGACGGCGAGGCCGAGATCCTGGTAGTCGCCCGGGTCAAGGACCTGGTGAGCGACATCAAGGCGGTCAAGGTCAACGACGAAACGGTGGAGCTGGAGCCGGACGGCTTCTTCACCTTCCCCATGGACTCCTACCATGGGATGAACGTCATAGATATCCAGGCCTTCGACGAGCACAACAACAAGTCGAAGGTGGTCCAGTCCTACTACTACTCCACAGAGTGGATCGACTACGAGCCTCAGGAGATGGCCGCGGTCCAGATCGAGCAGGCCCTTATAATCTTCCTGGGCCAGGGGTTCCTGGACGACGGGGACCACGATCCGGCGAACATCGACGACCTGGCCACCATCGTCGAGATCCTCCTGGGCAGCCTGGATATTGCGGAGCTCCTCGGGGGCTCCGACGTGCCGATCGTCGACACCACGATGCCGGGGATCATGAACTGGGGTACCAACATCCTGGGCTTCGACTTCGAGCTGAACGGCGACCTGGTGATCCAGGCGTCGATCATCGAGATCATCATGAACAACCCCACCGTGGCCATCGCGAGCCGGGACGGGGGCATCGCCATGTACCTGGGCTTCGAGGGGGACCCGGACAACCCGGGGGTGGGCCTGTCCCTCGCGCTGACTCTGGGCTTCGACCTGACGGTAACCACCTCCCTCGGCGGCCAGGAGCTGTTCTCGGCAGGAATCGGGCCGAGCGTGTCCACCCAGATGGGTGCGTACCTGGACGCCCTCTCCGTCGACACGGACATCGACATCCACAAGGAGCCAGGCGGAGAGCTGGAGATCGCGGTTGCGAACCTCTCCATTGATCTCATCGGCATCAACATCGAGCCGCTTCAGGACATGATGATCGACCTGGGCGCGGTGGAGTTCCAGGGGCAAGAGGTCTTCAACCTCGGCGAGATCCCGCTGACCAACCTGGTAGCTGGGATCAACGACATCCTGTCCGACGTCCTCATCGATCCCATCCTCAACTTCCTGCTGCCCATGGCCCTGGACCTCCTCGAGCCCTTGATCGAGATCACCGTGACCCAGGTGCTGCAGCAGGTGCTCGAGAACTTCGCCTTGGACATCCCGATCCCGATCCCGGCGCTACCCGGCCAGACAGAGCCCATCACCCTGGACTTCTCGACCTTCCTCTCGACCGCGATCTTCACCGACGAGGGCGGCGAGCTGGGCCTCGGCGCAGGCTTTCTCACGGACAAGAACATCGAACGCGAGGTCCTGGGCAGCCTCCTGCGGGCCGGCTGCCTCGTGGGCGATTATGGCAGCCCGAACTTCGACGCCGCGGAGAAATTCCAGGTCGGCGCGAAGCTGGACATGGTGAACGAGCTCCTGTTCGCCCTGTACTGGGGCGGCGGGCTGCAGCTGGCTATCGACGGGTCGGTCCTCGGGGACATCGACCTCGGCGGCTTCGGCATCACGGATCTGAACCTCGCCACGGACTTCTGGCTGCCGCCGATCCTCGATGACTGCAACGCCAAGTCCCAGGTGGCCCTGGAGGTGGGAGACCTCTTCCTCGACGTGAACTTCAAGATCATGGGCGCGCCGCTCACCCTCGGACTCTTCGTATCCGTGGCTGCGGAGGCGGAGATCTTCGGCCAGGGCCAGGAGATCGGGTTGAACATCCTCGGGATCACCAAGATCGGCACCCAGGTCATGAGCGTCGAGGGGAGCCTCGGTCCCTTCGAGGGGATGTTCGACATCGAGGAGCTCATAGAGAACATCCTCGTGCCCCTGATCCTTGAGCAGGTCTCCAACCTGTCCCTCGGTTCCTTCCCCATCCCCGAGATCGACTTAGGCGGCCTCATCCCAGGCATCCCCCCCGGAACGACCCTCACGTTGGGCAACCTCGAGATCAGCATGAAGAAGGGCTTCCTGACCTTCAGCGGCGAGCTGCTGTAACTGCTACAATGTCTTGATGACTCGCTCGAACGCGGGGAGGGATCGCTCGATGACTGCGTCCTCCACCGCGTAGGAGATCCGGAAATGGCCGGGGCGGCCGAAGCCGGTGCCGGGGACCACGATCACGTTCTGCCTCAGCAGTAGATCACAGAACGCGGCGTCGTCCGGGAGCGGGGATCGGGGGAAGATGTAGAAGGCGCCCTCGGGCCGGTGGAACTCGTAGCCCATGGCGGCGAGCGCGGCACAGAACACGTCCCGGCGGCGCTGGTAAATGCTCACGTCCACCGTGACCCCTACGAGTCGGGCCACCACCCGCTGCATCAACGCGTTCGCGTTGACGAAGCCAAGGATCCGGTTGCAGAAGACCGCCGCCTGCTGGAGGTCTGTCCGGGCGGCGCAGCGGGGGCTTATCGCCAGGTGCCCGATGCGCTCGCCGGCAAGAGAGAGGTCCTTGGAATGGGACGTGATCGTGATGCAGTCCTCATAGAACCTGGAGGGATGCGGGTACTCGACACCGTCGTAGACGATCTCTCGGTACGGCTCATCGGAAACCAGGTAGATAGCTCTACCTTGAGCAGCGGACCGGCGCCGCAAGAGCCCTGCCAGAGCTTCGATGGTCTCCGGCGGGTACATCCGCCCTGTAGGATTGTTGGGGGAGTTGATGATGATCACGCGGGTCCGCTCGTTGATGGCCGCGTCCAGCGCGTCCAGGTCCGGGAGGAAGTCCGGTGTCGTCTGAACGGAAACCAGCCGCCCCCGGTGGTTGCCCACGTAGAAGCCGTACTCCACAAAGAATGGTGAGAAGGCGATGACCTCGTCGCCGGCGTCCAGAAGGGACTTGAAGATCACGTTGAGCGCTCCCCCTGCCCCGGAGGTCATGACCACGTCCTCGAGCGCGAAGTCGAGGCCGGTGGCCTCGCGGTAGATCCCGGCGACGGCCCTTCGGGTTTCCAGGAGTCCCGCGTTCGTCATATAGGTGTGGAGCATCGGATCCCGCCGCGCTGCCTCCTCGGTGAGAACCACGTCGAACTCCGG
>CAZNWW010000565.1:0-1480 GCA_964576155.1 uncultured Myxococcales bacterium
GGTCCGGGGTACCTGGCCGGGCTTGGCAGGGCGGATCCCCGGCGTCACCCGGCGAAGCTTCTCCCGCGTGCGCGGCACGGGGGCGTAACGATAGGGCTCCTGATTGCGCAGCATGTGCCAAGCAAGAACCACGAGCTTCCTTGCCAGCGCCACCACCGCGACGTTGTGCCCGCTCTTGCGCTTGATCCGGTGGTAGCTCGCCGCCAAGGGGGACGACATCTGCGACAGCGTTTGAGCGGCTTCCACGGCCAGCCAGCGGGCCGAGCTCCGCCCCCGCTTCGTGATCCGACCGTGGTAGCACTTCTCCGCGGTCTGGTACACGCTCGGGACCAGGCCGAAGTAGGAGGCCAGCTCATCGGGTGTCGGGAACCGCGTGACGTCCCCAATGGTTGCCAGCAGCCCAATGGCGACTGTGACGTTCACCCCGGGAATCGTCATCAGCAGCTTGATGTCGAGCTCCTTCGATGCGATCTCGACCATCTTCTTCTCAACAGCCTTGACGCCGCGCACGAGCTCGTCGAGCACCGAGAGGTCGTTCTCCAGCGTGAAGCGCTCGAGCTCCGTGTACTTCTGCGCCAGCAGCCACCGGCGACCCACTCCACAGAAAGGCTCGACGTAGGGGCACTGCAGCAGCTTGCGGTGCAGGATCCCGTGGATGGCGTTGCGCACGGCAGTGCGCTTGCCTGCCAGCAGCTGGCGGTGGGTCACCAGCTGGCGAAGCTCCCAGGTCTCGTTGTCGGGCATCACGACCTCGGGGATGAAGTTCGTGCGGAGCAGCTGGGCCAGGATGTGGGCGTCGACCTTGTCGGTCTTGATCCGCGCGTGGGCGATGGCCTTGACCTGCAGCGGGTTGGCAACGACAACTCGGCTGGCGTGGGGAACAAGCAGGGCCCAGATGGCCCGAGTGTGGAAGGTCGCCTCGAGCACAACCTGGTCGCCCTGCCCGAGCGTCTTGGCGAACGCTCGGATTGCCTCGTGGGTGGCGTCGATTCGGAAGTCCTTCCTCGCCTCTCCCGCCGCATCGATGCGACAGACTTGAATGAAGCGTCTGTGGACGTCCAGTCCGTAGTAGAACATGGTACTCTCCTTCGAGAGAGTCCGGCCTTTTGGGGACTCACGACAGCTACCTATTCGCACTCGAAGTGCATCCGGGTGAGTCGTAGGGCGACCACTTACCACGGCGGGCTCGAAGCCCATAGCGCATCCCGGCCGTCCCCTCGACGATGAATCCTGGCCGGACTCTCGTACTTGATGTCATCGCCGATCCCGTACCCGGAGCCTCAAGGGAAGCTCGGGGATCGGAATCGAGCCACTCGGCATCTGCTCGAGCGTCCGGGGAAATGCATACCCGTTACCACGGACTACTGGCACCTGGCGCCAGGTGGCGGGCCACCGTCGTTCGAGATCGTTCAGAATGCCCTGCGCCCACGCCATCCACACCTCCCCGCCTCACGGCGCTCCACCAGGACCTGGCCCAGGA
>CAZNWW010000565.1:1490-3340 GCA_964576155.1 uncultured Myxococcales bacterium
TTCTGTGCTGGGCGGACTTGATCCGCCGGGTCTTCGAGCTTGACGTTTTGGAGTGTTCCCGCTGCTCGGGAAGGTGTGAGGTGATTGCCGTGATCACCGACCCCCAGGTCATCCGGCCCTTCCTGGCCTGTCTGGGCCTTTCCACACGCGCGCCACCCATCGCCCCCGCACGACCGGCCCCGCAGCCGGAACTCGAGTTCTGAACCGGCAGTTGCGAACTCGCCCAAGAGCCTTCTCCTCGAGTTCGTCAGCCATGCCGCTCGGTCTCCTCGCGCCCGTGTGCCCGCATTTCGCGCTGGCACTGCCACCCGGCGCCGTGCTCGCTCCAAGACCCGGGCCTACCGCTCGTCAAGTCGCCACCAGACCCGCCAGAGGCGCCCGTGTGCCAGCGCGTCGCTCAGTACCTCGCTCCCAGCTGAATTCCGCGGCTGAAACGACTATCCCCCGTCGGTCACCGATTTCACTCCCCCGAATCACCTGGAGGAAGTCGCCAGAACCAAATACATGCAGCTGGCTTCAACCCTCGCTGACATCGGAGTGTTGAAGATTACCGATTTGGATGTGCTCCCGGTCTATTGCGAAACCTACGCCGAAGTGCTGGAGCTGACTGAAGAAGTCAAGAAAGCTCCCAGAATCATGGAATACGGAACCGGGAACCGAAAGATCCACCCCAACGTGGTGTTACTGCGAGAAGCGAGGAAGCAGCATCTCCTGTTAGCGAGAGAGTTGGGATTGACGCCTTCGGCTAGAACTCGGATAGAAGTATCTCCCGAAGGGAAACGGGAGGATGAACTGCTGGTTTAGATCGCAGCTATCGTCTCTTGACTAATCGTCGTTGTTGAATCGCGAGGCCAACCCAAAGCCGATCAGGCAGGAGACGAGGGCGAGGTAGCCCCAAGTGGAAAGGGCGGGAACCTGCTTCGCGGGAAGGGAAGCAAAGCGAACATTGAAGACACGAGCCTCGGTGGGTGTCGAACCTGTTGGATCCAGACGGAACGCAACAGAATACATCCCTGGCGGCCTGGATCCGCCCAGAGCAATCGTTTCTGTGTGTATACCAGGCTCCGTGAACTCCTGAAGTACCGCAAAGATCTGCTGGCCTTCAAATTCGGCTGAGAGGATACCCTCTGCACCAGATAGGAACTCGTAATCGAAGATGAGGACATCGGGTGGGGTATCCGCTTCTATCAGGCTGGCCGCCCAGGCAGGCGAGTTCGTCGCACTCGTCTGAGCTTGTGCCCCATCGAGAAGAGGCAGCACGTCACTCAGGAGCTTGATTCCCTTTACGACATCAACCAGGATGACAATATCTCCAAGTATCTGGAGTGCGCCGGAAAGATCCAGATCGTCCCAGTCGACGATCTTGCCCTCGGCAAGCGCAGTGATGCCTTGAGTAAGAGTAACCGCCATTCCTAGGTGAATTACCTTCCCCTTTCTAAAAAGCGAGTGATCCAGTGGTGTCCCGATTTCCTGTGATTGCGCGAAGCCCCATCCGTCGGTACCGCTGCTCGGGTCTTCAATCGTATCTTGGTACCACTCACGAGGCCACTGATGACCCCCAAAAGGTGGAAATAGGTCGGTTATCGTAATGTTGAAGGCCTCCCTCAGTTGGCCCTTTGTTGGATCTCCCTCGTAGTCAGCAACCATGTCAACGATTCCGAACCCCGTGGGGATCGTGTCAACAAAATGCTCGACAAAACTGCGTTCTTGGTCCGAATCGTATCCGAGCCCATTGGGCCCGGTGCCTTCCCCATTGGGGACAAAGGCATCCAGGAACGTAGTGTGGATTGTGGCGGTGGACCCTTCGCTTCGCATCGCTTTGGACGCGCTATCGACAAGCCAGGAGCCTG
>CAZNWW010000566.1:0-3327 GCA_964576155.1 uncultured Myxococcales bacterium
AGCTTCTCCGTCGTCCCGAGCGAAGCCGAGGGATCTCAGGTGGAGCAGGGCAACGCCTGAGGTCCTTCGACTCCACTACGCTACGCTCAGGATGACAGGTCAGTCCACGCAGTACGTATTCGCCGACACACCGTCCGCGCCATCCGGCCCCGGGTTGCCGCCGGATGCGCCGCCCTGGCCGCCCTGGCCGGGGACCCCGCCGATGACAGCGAGGTCATCGACAATTGGCGCCGCGTCGCAGGACCAGAGCACGCCGATCGCGTGCCCGCCGCCACCCCCCGCGCCGCCGCCACCATGGCCGCCCCGTCCACCGTCGCCGCCGTGACCACCCTTGCCGGAGTTCTTGTACCCGGCCCCACCCTTGGCGCCGTCTCCTCCGACGCCGCCATCGCCGCCGAAACCGGCTTGGCCACCATGGCCGCCGTGGCCCAGGTACACTTCGCAGTCTTCGATCAGCGCGGGAGAGTTTCGGAGGAGGACGCCGAAAACAGATCGGCCGGAGGCGCCACCGCCGCCGCCCGATGCGGCATGACCACCCTCGCCGGCACCGCCGCCCTCGCCACCGAGGGTGTTGCACTGGAAGCCAGATTGGTCCTTGTTCCGTCCCTTGCCGCCACCCCCGCCACCGGTGCCACGGCTCCCGGGCCAGCCGAAGCCGCCGGCTCCGGCGTTCCATCCGGCCCCGGTGATGTTCCCGAAGGAGGCCAGCGCTCCCGGCGGTCCATCCTCACCCGAGATGCCGTCCTGGCCCCAGAAACCATTGTAGTGCGCCGTCACACCTACATCGCCGCCCTTGCCTCCCTTCCCGGGGCCATGCTTCCGATACCAACACGAGTGCTGGCCACTCTCTCCCTGGATCCAGGGATAGGAGAGCCCGGCGACCTCGGGAATGGTCCAGACCGAGTAGTTCTGGCCCATTCCACCGCAGGTGCAGTAGCCGAGGGTGCAGGTGTACTGGTAGCCGCCGCCCATAGGGTTCGCTGAGTTGCAGGTGCCTCCCCAGATGCATCCGGGCACGTTGCAGCCCTTGCGGCCGATCTCGCCGCCCTCGCCCTGGGCGCCATCCGATCCCGACGATCCATTGCCGCCCGCGGCGCCGTCACCGGTGAAGAGGGAGAGATCCCGCAGGCTGAGCCCCGGGCTGTCGTCCGCAAAGACCGCCACGCTGGCGCCGTCTTGCGAGCCGGCCTCTCCAGCTTGAATCTTCAAGCCGGCGACGGTGGTGGCCGCGCCCAGTCCAACAGCCCGCACCGCTACCGCAGCAGGCGCCAGGACCAGGGCACGGTGGGCGCCGGGTCCATGGCGCGACCATCCGCCGAGGAAGACGTAGCGTCCGTACACACCTGCCCCGGGAGCGAGTTCGAGGGACTCCTGGTAGACCTCCTCGGCCACGAGGACCTGGCTGAACCCCTGGAACGCAGCCTCATCGATTGCCCCCTGGATGGTCCGCTTCGGGAGGGCCAGCGTCCCGGGGAAGAAGTCCTGCCCGAATCCACCATGGACGAAGACCGCGTCCCCGATGTCCCCGTCAAGCCCGTCGCAGTTGGAGTCCAGCAGGGATGGATCCGGGACGTCCTCCGCGCCCGGGTGGATCCAGGCGGAGATGTCATTGCAGTCCCCGCCTCCCAGGGGACAGCAGGCCGTCTCCGCCCCCTCGCAGTACCCGTCCCCGTCCAGATCGATGCCCTCGTCGACCACGCCGTCGCAGTCGTTGTCCAGGCTGTCACAGATCTCTGGTGCGGACGGATGGGTCCCGGGATCCCAGTCATCGCAGTCCCAGAAGCCGACGGGGCACCAGGCCAGGATCTGCTGTACCTGCACCGCCAGACAGAGCCCGAAGCCGACAGTCCCGGGCTCGCAGGTGTTCAGCGGCGGAGACCCGGCGCACCAGCCATCCCCGTCCTCGTCACAGGACGCATCCTCCACCCCGTTGCAGTCCTGATCCACGCCGTCGCAAACCTCCGTCGCGCCGGGGTAGACGTCGGAGCGCCCGTCGTTGCAGTCACCGCTCAGGAGAACGTATGGCGCGGCCGGATTACAGAGACAGACCGACTCCGAGCCGCCCCAACCATCTCCATCCTCATCGACCCAAGCCGTGACACAGCCAAGGGCCGGGGCTTCGTCCACGGCGCCGTCGCAGTCCTGGTCCTTGCCGTCACAGACCTCCAAGGCTGCAGGTGACACGCCGGGATCTTCGTCGTCGCAGTCCCCGAAGTTCTGCACCCATCCCGGGGTGCCTGAGCAGAGGCAGGCCTCTGTCTCACCACCTGCGCCGTCCCCGTCTCCGTCCATCCACCAGGACGCACAGCCTCCGGAGCCTACGGGGTCAGTGGCGCCATCGCAGTCGTCGTCCAGGCCATTGCACAGCTCCGGGCCCGGGGTCATCGCTGAACAAGGTGTCATGCCTGCTTCGGCGCAGAGCCGCACCCCGCTGCACTCGCCCGCCGGGCTGCCGACCACGCAGTCGGTCTCCCAGCCCATAGCATCGGGCCCCTCCAGGCAGGTGCAGCCATCGGGCGGCAGGCACCGCCCGTCCAGGCACTCGAAGCCATCGGGGCAGCCGTCACCACACGCCCTGGTGCAGAACGCACCCTCCTGCGGGGAGATCTCGTGACAGGTCAGGACCTCGTCAGCCCAGGGATCCGCGCAGTCGGCCAACCCGTGGCACGGGCGACACCAGGGCGCGGGATACGGGGGCAGACACACATAGATCGGATCCGGGACGGTCTGAGGGGCCAGGCGACAATGAGTGCCCTCGGGGCAGTCCTCCACGCAAGGGATCGTGCAGAACGCAGGTTCCCCGTCAACGCCGGGGACGCAATACCCCGTTGCACAATCCTCATTCTCATCGCAGGGCCAGCCAAAGCCATCGGGCTCCCAGCCCTCCCCCAGATCGTCCCCTGCCACGGTCTCGAGGTCCTCTAACACCTCAGACGGATCTTCGGCAGGCCACTCGAATGCGTCCTCGGAAGCTGCTCCGAAGCGGATCTCCTCCTTTTCCGTCACAACGCCCTGTCCACAGCCGGCAACCAGGGCCGCCAGGGCCACCGCCAACGTCGCTCGTTTCATCGTCGCACCTCCTGTTGAATTGGAATGAGCATCGGGGTCTCACTTGTTGTTATTCGTTGGCAGACCGCGCCGGGGAACCGCCGCCCGCGCGTTGACATGGGATGGCGGGTCGGATATCACCAGGAATGAAACGAAGAATGTCCCTGGTGAAAGAAGGAGGAACCATGAAGATTCGTTGGACCATCCTGCTCGCTACCTTGATCGCGTTCGCGCTGGCACTCGGGTGCAGCGATGAGAAGAAACCGGCCCAGCCGCCGA
>CAZNWW010000567.1:0-3323 GCA_964576155.1 uncultured Myxococcales bacterium
CGGCTGCAGGCAGGAGGACCGGAACTACTGCGCCCGGGTGTGCTGCAGCCAGGCCATCAAGAACTCCCTGAAGCTGAAAGAGATCAACCCGGACATGGACGTCTACGTCCTCTACCGGGACATGCGCACCTACGGGTTCAAGGAAGACTACTACCGCGAAGCCGCAGAGAGGGGCGTCCGTTTCGTTCGCTGGGAGCCGGAGGACAAGCCCCTGGTGGAGGCCACCAAGGCCGAGGGAAAGCCCGTCCTGCGGATCACGGTCACTGATCCTGTCCTCGGCAAGAGACTCGAGCTGGACGCAGACTCCCTCGTCCTGTCCGCCGCTGTGATCCCGTCCGCGGGGAGCCGGGAGGTCGCCCGTCTGTTCAAGGTCGCCTCGAGTCCGGATGGGTTCTTCCAGGAGGCCCACGTCAAGCTCCGGCCTGTGGACTTCGCTGCGGACGGCGTCTTCCTCTGCGGGACCGCGCATTATCCGAAGCACCTCTCCGAGACAATCGGCCAGGCCTACGGCGCCGCCGGCAGGGCTGTGACGCTCCTCTCCCAGGAGACGGTGACGGCCTCCGGCTCGGTCTGCGAGGTCATCGAGGACGGCTGCATCTCGTGCGGGGCGTGCATCAGCGCGTGCACCTACGGCGCAATAGAGTTCCGCAACACACCAAGAGGCCCCAAGGCCTTCGTCAATTCCGTGCTCTGCAAGGGGGACGGGCTGTGCAACGCGAAGTGTCCGACGAACGCGATCATCCTGAAGCATTACACCGATGAAGAGGTCTTCGACCAGATCGATGCCGCCCTCTCGGGCGACTGAAAGGAGCGTGGAGAAGATGGGCGCAGGACTCGAAGCGAAATCGAGAATCGTGGCGTTCTTGTGCAACTGGTGAGCGTATTCCGCCGCGGATATGTCTGGAGTTACCAGACAAAGCTACACACCAGAGGTCAAGGTAATCCGTCTCATGTGCACCGGCAGGGTTGACCTGGCGTTCGTATTCAGGGCGTTCCTGAAGGGCGCTGACGGGGTGATCATCGGCGGCTGCTGGCCGGGCGAGTGTCACTACGTGACCGAAGGAAACTACGACGCGCTCGGCAACATGCACCTGTGTAAAAAACTCCTCGAGCACATCGGGGTGAGCCCCGAGCGGCTGCGGCTCGAGTGGATCTCCGCCGCCGAGGGGATGCGCTTCGCCGAGGTGATGAATGACTTCTCCGCGAAGCTGAAGGGCTTGGGCCCCCTCGGCGTGGGTGAAGGGATCGACCCGGCGGAGCTCAAGGTCAAGCTCGAAGCAGTCGGGAAGCTGATCCCCTACCTGAAGCTGGTGGAGAGAGAGAAGCTGAGGGTGCCGACCAAGTCGGAAGAAGCCTACAACGAGTTCTACACCAGCGACGAGGTGAACAGGCTCTTCAATGAGTTGATTGCGGACAAGCTGGCGGTGAGCCAGATCCTGATACTCCTGGAAGGGAGAGCCCTCTCGACCGCAGAGATCTCCGAGCTCTTGAGCTTGAATCCGTCTGAAGTGTCGAGACATATGAACAGCTCATCGAGGCAGGGATTGGTCAGGTACGATATCAAGCGCGAGCGCTACGCTCTCGCTCGAGGTGGAAGCGCAGGCGATGGATAACGAAAGAATAGACCAGGTGATCGGAAGGCATCAGGGCGAAGCGAGCGCCCTGATCCAGATCCTGCTGGAGATCCAGGAGGAGCAACGCTGGCTCCCCATGGCGGCCCTGGAGCGGGTCAGCGAGAGGCTGGACGTGTCCCTCGCCCGGATACAGCACATCGTCACCTTCTATAAAGCCTTCAGCCTAGTCCCCAAGGGACGGCATCAGGTCCACGTCTGCGTGGGGACCGCCTGCCATGTGCGCGGCGCGCAGCGGGTCCTCGATACGGTGCAGGACCTCACCGGGATCAGACCCGGCGAGACGGACCTGGAGATGAAGTTCAGCCTGGAGACTGTCAGCTGCCTCGGCTGCTGCGCCCTCGGGCCCGTGGTGGAGGTGGACGGCAAGACCCACGGCAACGTCTCCGCAGGCGACACAGCGGACGTCTTGGATAGCTATAAGTAGAGGATGAGCATGGAGCGGTTGAGTTCGGCAGGAGCGCTTGAGGAATACAGGCAGGATCTGCTGTCCAGGAGGGACCCGGGTACGCCTTGTGTTTCTATCTGCGCCGGCTCCGGCTGCGTCGCCCTCGGTGCGAGGGAGCTCATCGAGGCTTTCGGGGCGGAGCTGGAGGCCCAGGGCCTCACCGCTGAAGTGGACACCAGGGGGACCGGTTGCCCCGGTTTCTGTGAGCGCGGGCCCGTGGTTGTGATTCACCCTGAGGAGATCTGCTATCTCCAGGTGAAGCCCGAAGACGTCTCCGAGATCGTGTCCAGCACGATCAAGGATAAAAAGATCGTCGAGCGCCTGGTCTACGTCGACCCCGCTACAGACGAGCAGGCGGTCCACGAGTCTGACATCCCCTTCTACAAGAACCAGGAACGAAGGGTTCTGAGCGACAACATCAAGATCGACTCCAAGAGCATCGACGACTACCTGGCCATCGGCGGCTACTCCGCCCTGGCCAAGGCGCTCACCGAGATGACCGCCGTCGATGTGCTGGAAGAGGTAAAGAAATCCAACCTGCGCGGGCGGGGAGGCGCCGGCTTCCCCGCTGGGAGGAAGTGGGAGGGGTCCCGCAACGCTCCGGAGGAGCCTAAATACGTCATCGTCAACGCGGACGAGGGTGACCCCGGCGCCTTCATGGACCGGGCCCTCCTGGAGGGCAACCCGCACTCGATCCTCGAGGGCCTGATCATCGGCGGCTACGCCATCGGTGCTCGCGAGGGCTACATCTACGTCAGGCAGGAGTACCCGCTGGCCGTGGAGAACGTGAACCTGGCGATCGAGCAGGCCCGGGAGTACGGCTTCCTGGGCGAGGATATCTTCGGTACGGGCTTCGACTTCGAGGTCATCGTGCACCGGGGGGCCGGCGCGTTCGTATGTGGCGAGTCCACCGCCCTGATGACCGCCCTGGAGGGCCGGGCGGGGGAGCCCCGACCGAAATACATCCGCTCCAACGTCAAGGGCCTCTGGCAGAAGCCGAGCGTGCTGAACAACGTCGAGACCTGGGCCAACGTGCCGCCCATCATCAACAAGGGCGCCGACTGGTTCACCCGAATCGGTACCGAGGGCAGCAAGGGCACGAAGATCTTTTCCCTGGTGGGCAAGATCACGAACACCGGCCTCGTGGAGGTCTCCATGGGCATGCCCCTCAAGGACATCATCTACGAGATCGGCGGCGGGATCCCTGATGGTAAAAAATTCAAGGCCGTGCAGACCGGGGGGCC
>CAZNWW010000568.1:0-3317 GCA_964576155.1 uncultured Myxococcales bacterium
GGGGCCTCCACCACCACCGCTGCGGTGGCCGTATCCCGGGCTCCCGCGGTGGCAGATCCGACAGTCAGGGTCAGCACCAGCGCAGCCGTGATCACCCGACCCATCACCTCAATGCCCCGTGTGATATCGATCATCTCCTGATCTCCTGCCGGTCCCCGGGCTGCGTTTCCGTTGTTCACCAGGGCCTCGTACTCGGCCTCCGCCGCGACCTTCGCGGCGGCTTCGGCCTTGGCCTCTTCAGCCTTGCGCTTCCGCTCCTCTTCTTTCTTGCGCTTGAGCTCCTCAGCCTCCTTGCGCTCCCGCTCCTCGCGAAGCTTACGCGCTCCTTCCTCCACGGCCTGGCTCTTGACCTTGGTGTTGAGGAGCTTCGCCGTTCGCTTCACGAAGGTGGTCCGCTCCTCGGCGAGGGCTGTGGCGGACGTTGTATGCTCGTCGATGGTCTCCGGCGCCAGTTCGTCCTTCAGCGCGCCGTGGCGTGTCTGCAGAGAGGCCAGGGCTTTTAGTTCTACAGCGAGAATCTCGACCTGCTCTGTGCGTTTCGCGTCCGTCCATTTGCCCTGCTTCGCCTCCAGCGCTGCCTTGAGCTTCACAAGTTCGTCTCCTGCCGTGGCCAGCTCCTGATCGAGGGTGCGGACGCGGCTCTCCGCCTCCTGGTGTGCCGCGATCTCTTCCTTGGTCGGGATCGGGCGGCCGAGCAGGGCCTCGTTGGCCGTGTGGGCCTCCTTCACGTCCTTCTTGATGGTCTGGAGGGCGCCGCCCGCCTTCGCTACTTCGCCCGCGGCCAGATCCGCCTTGGCTACACCGATGCGGTCCTCCAACTCCGAGATCGTCTGGATAGCGTTGGCGGTCTCTTTGGCCAGCCAGGTGGCTTCGTGCTTTATCAGCGTACTCTGCCGGCCAACCAGCCCGGTCTTGTCGATATCGAGGATCCCGCTCAGGGCTGCTATGCGTTGGGCGGCCTGGTCCCGGGCCACCTCCTCCGGATCGACCACTTTCTCGGGGCGGGAGACTTCAGGTGGGCCGCCGGTGTCCGCCGTGAGTTCCTCAGGTTTGTTGTCCGCAGCGGCTGCGTCCTTTGGAGACGTGTCCGGCGGGATGTCCAGCGCATCGATGATGTCCGCGGCGGGCGGTGATGTGGTGTCTGTGCTCACCGGGGGTGTCTCCGAGGTAGCGCCCTCACCACCGACGGTGTCCTCTGTGGCGTCTCCGGTCGCGGCGATCTTTTCTCCTTCCGCTGTGGGGCCGCTGTTCTTCTTATTGAGGACGTTTTCGTACAAGTACCAGCCGCCGGTTCCAAGGGCTCCCAGGACCAGGATCAGCATCACCCAGCGTCCCGCGCCGCCCCGAGGGACCTTGATCGCCGGCTCCTCGTACTCGAGCTGCGCAGAGGGGGTGTCCCATTCGGAATCTCCGGCGGGCTGCGTGCTCTCCGGATCCAAGGCAACAGGCGTCGGGGTCTGTCGCGGCTTCAATGCCTCCGGCCGCGCCATGGGCGCGGTGGTGTAGAGGGCCTTGGTGTCCTCCTCCAGGGTGCGCTTGAAGCGGTCCAACTCCCGCTTGACGGCCATGGCCGACGAAGGGCGGACCTCCTTGTCCTTGGACAGGAGCCGGTTCGTCAGATCCACAAGGTCCGCGTGGCAGTTTGGGTTCAACTCTCGGATGTCGGGCGGCGGCTCGGTGAGGTGTTTGGTGACGATCCCGATGGGTGTGTCCCCGGTGAAGGGCAGCTGTCCCGTGACCATGTGGAACAGGATCACACCCAGCGCGTAAAGGTCCGAGCGGGCGTCCAGCGAGTCACCACGCGCCTGCTCCGGGCTCATGTACTCGGGGGTGCCGCAGACCACCCCGGCCATGGTGGCGAAGGTTTCCGGCGCGCTGCCGTCCCGGTCCTTGATCTTGGCGATGCCGAAGTCCAGGACGGTGACGAAGTCCTTTGCGTGGCGCCGGTCCTCGACGAAGACGTTCTCCGGCTTCAGATCCCGGTGGATGATCCCCGCAGCGTGGGCTTCGTCGAGGGCCAGACAGATCTGCACGGCGAGGTGGACGATCCGTACAGGTTCGAGGGGGAAGTCGTCGCGGATGATGTACGAGAGGTCACGCCCGTCCAGGAAGTCCATCGCGATGTAGTGAATGTTGTCCGACTCCGTGATGCCGAAGTCGATGACGTTGATGCAGTTCGGATGTTTAAGGCGGCTGGCCGCCCGGGCCTCCCGGTGGAACCGCTTGGAGAGGGTCGGGTCTCCCATGAGGTGGGGGTGAAGGACCTTGATGCAGGCGGCGCGGCCGAGGTTGATCTGCTCGGCCTTGTAGATCTTGCCCATCGCCCCAGCGCCGATCTCCTCTTTGAGGAGGAACTTGCCCGCGAGGGTACGCCCGACCAATCCCTGGTCGCCCTGGGTGTCATCGATGACCTGGGTGCCGCAGTTCGGGCAGAACCGTGTGTGGTCCTCGACTTCAGTATAGCACTTCTGGCAGACCTTCAACGCCGCCTTCCTGCTCGGTACTCAGTACAGCATTCCTTATAAAGGCAAACCCGGAGTGGTTCAAGTAATTTCAAACTGATCGAACCCGCACGCGATGCCTAGGGCGCCCGCCAGGCGCGCGTGCATGAGGGCCCCGGCGCGCCTGGCATCGACGGGCTGCGCACCCTCCCCTACGACGGAGGTGGCGTCCACCTCGAAGCCGCACGGTGACATGCGTCGGAACCAGCCGAGATCCACGTCCAGATTGAGCGCGACGCCGTGGAGGGTGGCCCCTCCCGCGAGACGGACGCCGACGGACGCCAGCTTTCGTCCAGATACCCATATTCCCGGCCGGTCCTGGTCGATGACCACGCCTGAGACCCCCAACTCCACCGCGGTAGCGGCCGTCGCCTCCAGGAGCCGGCGGATGTACCAGCCGAGGGATCGGCGCAGGCGGCCCAAGTTGATGATGGGATAGGCCACGAGCTGGCCCGGGCCGTGAAAGGTCACCAGGCCGCCGCGATCCGTCTGCACCACGTCGACGCCCAGGCCGGCGAGGGTCTCCTCGGATTCGTGGAGGTGCTCCCGGCCGCCGCGGCGGCCCAGGGTGTACACCGGAGGGTGCTCCAGGAGGAGGAGGGTGTGCCCGCGGCGGTCCGCAGTTACGTCGTCGTGGACCCGGCGCTGGAGAGCGTGGGCCTCCCGGTACGGGACCGTACCCAGCCAGACCGACTCCAGCGGGTCACTTCCCGCGGGCGGTGGTGAAGCTCCAGGTCTTTTCATAATCCAGTCCGCCCTTCTCGCCGATGAGCTGTACCCAGTAGGTGGTGCCGTGCTCCAGGGGTTTGTGCGCGT
>CAZNWW010000569.1:0-3305 GCA_964576155.1 uncultured Myxococcales bacterium
CGGATGTCATCGCCCACCAGGGGCGGGTCTATGTGGCCCTCGGGGGCGGCGGCGTGGACGTCTTCGACGCATCGGTCCCCGGAGACCTCGCGTTCGTCGGTAACATCGATACCCTCGGCTCCGTCCAGGTCGCGGCAGCGGATGGGGACCTCCTGGCCCTGGCGGCCTGGTCCCATGTAGCGGTGCACAGCATCTCCACTCTGCAGCTCCTCGGGACCGAGCAGGTGCGCTCGTTCCCCGCGTTCGACGAGATCCTGGGGGTTCAGGTCGTGGGCAACCACATCTTCGTCGGTGAGTGGGAGGGGATGCACATCCTCGAGTACCGGCAGGGCAGGGTGGGCCCGGACTTCTGGATCGAGGAAGAGCTGATCGCCTTCGACGGTAACGAGATGGGCGCCCGGGCGGTGATCATGCGCAACCTCGGACCGCTGGATTTGGAGATCTCGGACATCCAGCCCGCGGACGCGGACGCCTGGTCGGTGGACAAGACCTCCGCGACGATACCCCCGGGAGAGGCCGCGGTGGTGGAATTGCTCTACGAGCCGGGGGTCGGCTCCAGCGGGATCAGCAAGATCGTCTTCCACACCAACGATCCGGACGCATATCAGAACCCCTTCGAGCTGCACCTCGTAGCGGGTGACAGCGGAAAGCTGGACATCGGGGATACCCTCCCCGCGTCCTTCGGCTTCCTGGATCCCACGGGCGGCGGGCAGGTGGAGAACCTCCAGGGTCATGTGGTGGTGCTGGCGTACTTCGCGTTGTTCTGACCGATCTGTGGTCTGGAGTTACCAGACATCGATGGGTCCATCTGGCAGGAATACCAGGATCAGGAGTGCTCGTGTACGGGATCCACCCCAACGAGTCTCAGCAGCAGCTGGCCGCGTTCCTGGAGCAGACCGGGGTGAGCTTCCCCGTGGTCGGGGACACCTCGACCAAGAACTACTTCGCGTTCCCTCCGGGGGTCGGCTATCCATACCCCCGTGACGTCGTGATCGGGAAGGACCTGACCGTGCGGTCCATCAAGAACTCGTTCAACGTGGCCGAGATGGACGGCTTGATCCAGCAGCTGCTGTTGGAGCCGGATCCGTAGGAAGGGACGGCATGAATGCCGTCGAAACCACAGGATGAATCCTGTGCGCACTGGAGGTGACGGCGTGAATGTGAGGTTGATCATGCTGGCCGCAGTACTGGTCCTGGCCGTCGCTTGTGATGCAGGCGGCGACGAGGCCGCCGGCGGGGGCTGGACTGGGGGGTCTTGTCCCGCGCCGGTGGTCCCGGACGATTGGGAGTTCCCGCCGGGACCCTTTGGCTCCGTCGTGGGGGAGGTCTTCGGGGATTTCATCCTCGAGGATTGCGACGGAATCCCCGTCTCCTTCGGTGAGATCCTGGGCGGCGCTGAGCTGGTCCTTCTCAACGTGGGGGCGGGTTGGTGCCAGCCCTGTATTGCGGAGACCGCGCAGCTCGAGGCCCAGGTTCACGAGCGGTATTGCCAGGACGGTCTGCGCATAGTCCAGATCCTCTTCCAGGACGGAAAGGGCCTGCCCGCGACCAAGTTCTTCTGCGACCAGTGGCGGGCGGAGCACGGACTGACCTTTCCGGTCCTGGTGGATCCCCTCTTCACCATGGAGTCCTACTTCAACCTGGGCCAGACGCCTCTGAACCTGCTCATCGATCGGGACGGAGTGATCCGCTACCGCGCCGTGGGTGGGGAGCCCGAAAACCTGCACACCGTGATCGACCAACTCTTGGAGAAGACTAGGGATTAAGCTCGCTGTCGAGTGCGGCCTCGATGCGCTTGCGGCGATCCTCGGGTAGGGGCGGCGCCTGGCAGGCCTGGGCATCGATGAGGCGCTCCGCGTGGTCCCCGAACGCTTTGTGGATGAAGCGGAGCTGGGTGGTGTAGCGGGCGCAGTACTTGCACATCATCAGGTGGAGTTGCAGGCTGACCCGAGTCCGGAGCGGGAGGTCCCGTTCCATGGACTCGGAGAACAGCTTCGCCGCGTCCTTGCAGTTCAGCATCAGGCTTCCTCCCCGGCCGGTTCGAACCACCCGGTCTCGATGCAACGGCGGAGCCGGCCTCGGGCGCGATGGATCATTACCCAGAGATTTGTCTCCGAGATCTCCATCGCCTTACAGACCTCGGGTCCGGGGAGGCCGTCCACCTCCCGCAACGTGAAGCATTGCTTCAGGCGCTCGGGGAGGTTATCGAGACAGCCGGACAGGATCTCCCAGAATGCGTCCTGCTCCAGGGAGCCCTCGGGATCGGTCCAGTGGGACGGCCCGACGGCCCAGTGCCCCCTGGCGTCGAAGAACTCGTCGGTGGGATCCGGTGCATCGTCGATGTCCTCGGTGGCGATCTCCCGGCCGCGTTTCCGGTAGTAATCCAGCATCTTGTGCTTGAGGATGCCCATGAGCCAGGTGCGCTCCGAGGAGCGACCCGAGGAGTTGTCACGGGGCTTGAGCGCAGCGAGGAAGGTCTCCTGGACCAGGTTCTACGCTACATCCTCGCTCCCCACACGGACGATGGTGTAGCGGAACATCACGTCCCCGTGGTTAGCTACCCAGCCCGACGGGTCGAGGATTGTCATGATTCCTCCTGGCTGCCTACGGACAGGTGCCGGGTGTGGGGGTTGGATCGTACGATCCCGCGGGTGATCGCTTTGCCCTCCGTTGTATCGATGTAGACATGGACCGGGTGCCCCTCACGGTCATCGGAGCCGGGCAGGTCTCCGTCGGCCCAGGCGTACTGGATGACACTGGACGTGCCCCCGTCCAGGGGTGCCGACCCGTAGTCCGAGCCGTCGTGGAGAAAGAACATGAGATCAGCGTGGTCCACAACCCAGCGCCCAAGGCGGTAGTACTCGTCCACCCGTCCCCCCGGGATGACAAAGCACTCCAAGGTCCGGGAGTCTTCAATCCGTGCGCGGAAGTCCGCGACGGAGTCGTGGTTCCCAAAGCTGTGCTCGTAGGCGTCCCGGTCGAAGGGAAGGGGAACCAGGAGACGCGCATCGGGCTCCTCCTCCCGGATCGCGTCGACAAAGATCCGGTCAGCGCCGTCGGCCAGAGGGGAGAGGAGGATGAACTCTACCGGTCCGTTGGCCTCGACGAGCTGTGCCCGGAGCTCCCGGAACCGGTCCCGACTCAAAGATTTCGCGCGCGAGACGTCCCCGAGCTGCGACCTCTTGCGGTGCCCGGAGATCCCTACGGTCACCACCAGCGGGACGGGTTGTTCTTGACTTCTCTGCCTCGGGGTTCCCATCTTGCTGTAAGTTCCTTTGAAGTCAGCCGACTCACTATCACCCATG
>CAZNWW010000570.1:0-3296 GCA_964576155.1 uncultured Myxococcales bacterium
AGAAGTGTCACCTATGTGCCCGGTCTATTCTGTTACCCATGTCCCGGGTTGCACAATTTCTTTGTCGCCCTCGGGCGGCATCTGATTTTCCCCGGAGAGATCGGATGCCGCCCGTTGGGCGGGATCGGGAGATTAATGGAAAATGGAAAATGTTTAGATGGCAGTCTTTGAGTGGGTTAACCTCCGCTGCAGCCAGCCCCACCCCACCCTCGCCATCACCACCGGTGATCCCGTCAGCAACGACTGGAACCAGAGCCGACGCAGGTACTTGGATCCATTGATCAACGGACGGGCGTAGCCCGGCACGCTTGGGTCCAGGGAGAGGGCAAGGAGCGGGGCGGTGAGCCTGGGAGGTCTCAGGGCCCTGCGCCAGGTCGAAGGCACACGCGTACCGAAGAGAGCATCACACAAGCGCAGCATCACCCCGAGGGTCGATGCAGCGCCGGGACTCTGGCGCAAGGGCTCCATGGACGGATGATCGCTGCCGCAGGCTGCGGTGGCGTGATGTATATCGACGAGGCTCTTGAGCGGCACGTCCAAACCGTGACGGAGCGCGTGGGTTGCCCCGACCAGGAGCTGGGCCATGGGTTCCGGGACCAGGCAGGGCCTCCCCAGGACTTCCATCTCCCGGCACCAGGGAGCCAGTGCTTCGTAGTCGATGCGGCCCCGCTCCTCGTTGTCCAGGGTGCGGTGAATCTCCAAGCTCATCGTCACTATCGGGGTTCTGATGAACATTTTATGGACGTGCCAGCCGGGGGTGCCGGTCTCGTCCTCCCACCCTGCAGCCTCCAACGCAGCCCGGGACAGGGCCTCACGTCCCGTCGGGAGCATGAGGTCCAGGTCCACACAGTTCCGGTCCCCGGGGTGATCGTAGAGCAGGATCCTGGCCCCCGCGCCCTTGAGGAGGATCGGCCGGTCACCTCCCGGCAGGGCCGACAGGGCACGACACGCAGCCTGCTCCCAGACCATGTCGTGACGTACCGCGGCCTCCTGGGCGAAGCGAATAACATCCAACTCAGCCTCCGTGAGCATCGCGCGCCATCTACCCGCTGCGAGAGCCCGAGTCACTGCGTAGGCCACCCCTTGCTCATCGGCTTGCTCCAGAAGCACTCCGAGACCTCCGCCCGCGTCCAGGCGACTGCGCTGTGCAGGGACTGATTGACCGATGGACAGGGACAGCAGGAGGGGATGCCAGGACGTCAACGAGCTATCCCGCCGGATCAGGCTCTGCCCTGATCAAGAGCGCCGCATCACAACCGCCCTCCCGGGTCGGCGCCGGCGCTGCGAGGGTGGCCTTGATGCAACGAACCCGCTCGGCGGGCAGGGGCGGATCCGTGGCGACCACCTCCAATCGTCCGGCGGAATGCCAGCGGAGGGACAGGGTGACATCCGCCCGCGGCTCCAAAGGTCCGAGGCAGGCCTGGATTTCCTTCAGACGGGCCGCCGCCGCCTCCTGGACCTCCTTCAGGGGGCACAAGCCTGACGGGCTCGGGCTGTCCTCGCCCTTCGCTGGATGGTATGGCTCCAGCTCGGGGTCCGGCATGGGTGGGGGTTCCGGCATGAGCCCGAAACGATCCATCGGACTGGCGAAGAGGACCACGGACGCCAACCAGCGCTCCTGCTCAATGCATCGCCCCGACATGGACTGGATCCGGCACCGGTGGCGCAGGAGATCTGCGATCTCGACCAGCCGTGACACAGGGATCTCGAGATCCGCCCCCAGGTGCAGGACCCCGGGGCCCGGGTGGATCTCCTTCAAGGTGGACACCATGAGGTCGAGCTTCTCCGCTCCGAAGAGCTCGGAGCGCACAGCTTCCAGCCGATCCATGTCATATAGGACCAGGTACGCCCCATCCTGTCGGATATAGATGAACGGTACCCGGGCTCCCGGGCGCTCGGGAGCCACGACGAGAGTGCCCGCGGGGATGGGGATCGGGGAGGTCTCGCTGGTCGGAGGCTCATCTGAGCCACCAGTGGCCGATGCTATTTCCACTGAGTCCGGGGCGGCTTGCGGACTGTGAGCTGTGGGCTGCGGGGCAGGTGGAGAGTCAGCGCCGCCTTTCGCCGATTCTGGATCCGGGGCCCTTGTGGGAGGCCCCCCAGGGCCGACTCCCGTAGCGCACAATGACAGCCGTGCGGCTGCACGTATCTTACCCAAGGTCTCCACCAACTCCTTACGCTTCTTTCGGTCTACGAGATCATTCCAAGTGGCGAAATCCGGGGAGATGCAGACCCCCAGGTCTTGTTCACACTCACCGCTCCAGCCGTCGGGGGATGATGTCGCAATGTAGTTTACGTAAGCGAACTCGAAGTCCCGAATTTGCAGGGGCGGCTCCCGCCACCAGTCGTCACCCAGCAGGTTCGTCCCGTCCACGAGCCTGGGGTTCAGACGCGGGGCGGTGATGACCTGGTATGAGATCAGGCCGTCGAGGCTCCGCGTCGCCAGGCGAAACCGGAACACGTCCGCGTGACCGGCGCTGAGCACGACCTCCGCGAGGAAGCGGAACGGGAGCTCCTCGTCCATCACCAGGGTGGCCAGGTCACAGCCTTCCGCCAGCTCGGGAGGGAGCCCTGCTGCGCGGAGGAGCGTACTACGAAACCCCCGGTACTGCTGGAGCTGCGCTGTGAGTGCATGGATCCGGAAGGACCCCTCGGCCTTTGGTACCTCCCAGGTCTTGCCCTTTCCGTCCTCGATGGGACGCTCGATGACGTCTGCGACCTTCACGTCGTTGACGATCATCTCCTCCTTGCTCACTACGATGACGAGCTCCCGCGGGAAGAGCTCCGGCAGGTCCGGATCCGTCGTACCGGCGAAGGACAAGGTGTAGGGGGGCGGACCGATACGAGCCTCCAGCGCATGACCTGCGTTCGACGTGGGAAGCCTGACTCCCCAGACCCGATCGAGCATGTGGCTGAGGGTGATCTCGGGCTTGACGTTCCGCGCAGAATTCTGTGGCTGTGTCGGGACCGGGAGGGGGTCAGCCGCAGGATCACCCAGGTTCGCCCGAATCGCCTCGAGGTCCGCGGGAGTGGATGAAAGACCGGGGGGGGACGGTGATCCGCCGGCCACCCCTGCGTTCGCGGTCTCAGCAGACGCAGGCTCATCATCCCCCGGCTGCTGTTTCTGCCCGGAGCTCTTCGACTTCTGAGACGCGCCAGCCCCCTTCTTACCCGGACGCTCGTCGTCTCCAGAGCATGCTGAGTATTGACAGACGAAGGCCAGGACAGCCACGACGATCAGGGACGGCGGCAGGGTTCGACGGCACATGTTTCCACTCCTTCTTCGGCGCGTATTA
>CAZNWW010000571.1:0-497 GCA_964576155.1 uncultured Myxococcales bacterium
GATGGGGGGCCACGTCGACCTTCAACGCTTCGGCCCCGTCGGGCGGGTCGAAGATGAACGTGATGACGCAGGCAGGTCCGGGGTGGACGCCCCGGATTTCGTAGCCTTCGATGACGAGATCATCGGAGGAGTGAGGGGCCAGGAGGGCCTCGACTGCCTCCTCCTCGCCTTGCTTGAAGATGTTGATCGGCGCCGCATCCACCTGGCCAGTGGTCTGGCCGAGAGAGACGGGCACGAGGGCCAGGACCAGGAGCGCCGCTACGAGTCCAGCGATCTGTTTGGGCGGATGGTGGCGATCGAGTGACAAATCGAGCAGGTCCTTGTGCGGGGTGAGAGTCGCCTCTCGAAAATGTTAGATCACCTCACAGGACAATGCAATCCGTTCCAACCGCTGGGCCCGGAGCATGCGCCGGGGCGATCAGAACCGTGGCTTCTAATTGCGGATGCGCTGGAGTAGACTGAGCCGGGGTTCACTCAGCATAGGGAGGGAGGGCGGG
>CAZNWW010000571.1:507-3295 GCA_964576155.1 uncultured Myxococcales bacterium
GTGTTTTTTTTGGGGGGTGGGGTGTTTTTCCCTTCGGGGGGGTACCCCCCCGGGGGGGGGGGGGGGGGGCCCGCCCTCTGCATGGTCACGCTCATCGCGAGAGCATCGCTCACCGTGTGCCTGATCTTGGCCTTCGCAGGATCGATCCATGCGGGTGATGCCGAGACCATCGACATCTTCCGAGCAGGGCAGGAAGCCGATGTGTTGGCGCTGCTCGGGCCCTATGATGAGGCCAGCTTCGAGATCCGGGGCTGGAGTCTGGACGGGGTCTCTGTCGGCCCGGGCTGCGAGATCCTGTTCAAGATGGTTCACCGGGGTGCGGAGGAGCGGGTCGAGGTGTTCGTCGTCCCCCGGGCCTCGGGTGGGCCAGGTAGCTTCGCCTATCGATGGGATGGAGCCGCCGGGCATGACGCACAGATTGCGCAGCTCCGGTCCGGATTCGAAGCCTTGGTGGACGGAAACGACCCGGGCGACTTCTTCACGACCCGATGCTTGACCGTGGTGACCGACGGCGAAGAGAGCGGTCTGATCGGCGCGTTGAGCGAACTGCTCACCGTCGACGTCGGCGCAGTCTCACCGAACGGGGCGGACTCACCGGCCGCCCCCCCACTGGTTGAAGTACAGGAAGTGCGGCCCGCTGGGAAAGGGGCCATTCCGTGGCTGCGGTTTCTCCTGGCGATCTCCGGCGCGATCTTCGCCCTCTGGCTCTTGCGTGGCGTGCGTCCCTCTCGCGGCATCCGTGGTGCGTCCACCCTGTGGCAACGGGCTCCCCTGATCCTCCTTGTGATCCTGGCGTTGACCGTGCGCTGGATGGTGATGCGTGGTACCCCGCTGGCAGAATATGAGTTGGACAACTTCTACGTCATCGGCTTGAACGATCTCCTGGTCTTCATGGGGCTGGGGACGCAGACCTCACTCGTGTGGCAGTCCTGGGGGTTTCACACACCGCTCCTGCTGACCGCGCTGACCGGGTGGTTCGACCTGGGTGAGGCCCTGGGCGTGGGGGATCTGCTCTTCTGGGTGCGTCTCCCCAATCTGGTCTTCTCGGCGCTCCTGATGCTCCTCCTGGTCCGCATCGGGAGAAACGTCGGCGTACCCTCCGTGGGGTGGTGGGCTGCTGCCCTCTTCGCCTTCAGTCCGACCCTGATCCAACTCAGCTCGCGCCAGGGGCATTACTTCCTGGAGATGGTCACCTGTACCTGGTTCCTCGAACGCCTCACCGCATATCTCGTAGCAGAGAGCCCCGTCCATCGCACTTTGGCCTTGTCGGCGGCGGTGTCGGTGTGGACGGGATACATGGCTGCGCTGGTGCTCCTCCCCGGGGGCCTGACCTACATCCTGGTGACCTGGCGGCGAGGGGAGGGGCGGCGCGGCTTCGCCGCAGGGCTCCTCGCCCTGGCGTTGGTGGCTCCAATCCTACCGGCCATGATCGAGACGAGCCTCTTCTACCTGGAGTTGTCCGCCGCTGCTGCGCCCGAGCCTCTTCGCCAGGCGTGGCTGCACGTTTATACGGATCATGGTCACCTGCAGATTTCCCCACCGAGCGTCGGGGGATTCTTCGAGTTCTTCTTGGACGCGATGGTGACCCTCCACGGACCTGCGGGGTGGGTGGCCCTGGGCCTGCTGGGTGTCCTCGCCATCGTTCGTCCATTCTGGGGCGGGTACATCCTCCTCCAGTTTGGCTTGTTCGCGGGCGTTTCCTTGCTGCTCGCCATCCGTTGGGTGAACCTCACGTCGCTGGTTCCGTTCCTCCTGGTCGGGCCACTCTGGGGCGCGGGCTACCTCGCAGGGCTGTTGCGCAGAGCAGGGTCCAGGTCGCTCCTGTGCGGGGGCCTCTGGGTCGTCCTCTTGATCTCTTCGTTCGCTGACCTCGAGGAGCGGCAGTCCCAGGCGCACACACGATATCTGGTGGACTGGGTCGTCCGTGGCCCGACCTACCGATCTGTGACACGCCAGGTCCTGGCGTCGCCGGGGCGCGGTCGGCCGGTGGTCCTTTTCTCCGGGAGCACCTCAGATGTGTTCACGATCTGCCAGTGGGAGGAGACCGCGGAAGACATCCTGGCATGCATGGCGGCCTCTGGAGACCGGACCGCCGGTGAACCGATCACTGTGTTCGAATTCCGTGGCTGGACGGTCGCTCTGCCGTCAGAGGAGTTCCTGGCGTTCACCGAACCCGGCAGCTGTTTGACCTGGGATCTCCTCGAACGGCCTCCGTGGACACGACAGGACTTCCTGCTCTTCGACATCTGGCAGAGCCGGGAGGCGAATCGGGCCATTGGCTGTCCGAGATGGAGGGCGCCGGCGCGCTGCGAGATCCAGGCGGAGGCGACGGGGGTGACCCTCTGGCGCTGTCCTCCTGTGCCAGACTGAGCGTCTTCGCCAAGTCGCATCGCCTCACGTTCGTACCCCTTCCGCCGCCGACGGACGGCGAGATTCGGTTCCTGGCGGCGCTGGAGAGGAGCGAGTGTACCAGGACGAGGAGAGCGAAACCGCCAGGGCCCCGCCGTAGCCGCGGGAGGCGGTCGGTCCGCCAGGTGAAGCTGCGGATTCCGGCGTCCACTGTCACTTCAGGGCGGGGGCGAGGCGCAGCGGTGTATCCGTTTCAGGGGGAGGTTCGGTCAGCCGAGCGGAGCCTCTACTGGAAATCCACAAGGCATCGACCTTGACACCCCCGAAACCTGCCTCCGATACTGGGCCTGGAGGCAAAAAACACGGATGATCCGTCTTATCCACACTGATACCGATCCTGAAAACGCTTAGAATGTCGGGCGTCCTCGATACCCTCGAA
>CAZNWW010000572.1:0-3294 GCA_964576155.1 uncultured Myxococcales bacterium
CGAGGGCGACGCCTCGATGAAGAACCTCCTCGGCGGCAAGGGCGCCAACCTCGCGGAGATGAGCTCCCTCGGCATCCCCGTCCCCGCGGGCTTCACCATCACCACCGATGTGTGCACCAGGTACTACGAGCAGGGCAGGACCTACCCGGAGGGCCTCGAGGCCCAGATCGGCGAGGGCGTGGCGCACATCGAGGAGGTCATGGGAGCCGCGTTCGGGTCCACGGAGAATCCCCTCCTGCTCTCGATCCGCTCCGGCGCCCGGGTCTCGATGCCCGGCATGATGGACACCGTCCTCAACCTCGGCCTCAACGATGAAACCATCCAGGGCCTCATCAAGTCCGGCGGCGACAAGCGCTTCGCATACGACTCCTACCGTCGCTTCGTGCAGATGTACGGGGACGTTGTTTTGGAGGTCCGCGCCCAGTCCAAGACCGACCACGACCCCTTCGAGGAGATCATGGACGGGCTCAAGGACGAGAAGGGCGTCACCGAGGACCTCGATCTCGGCTGGGAGGATCTGAAAGCGCTGGTGGCGCGATACAAGACCCTGATCGAGACACGCACGGGCGCGGCCTTCCCCGAGGATCCACGGGAGCAGCTCTGGGGCGCGGTGGGCGCGGTCTTCCAGTCGTGGATGACCGACCGGGCCAAGGCGTACCGTGCGATGAACAGCATCCCCGAGGAGTGGGGTACTGCGGTGAATGTCCAGGCCATGGTCTTCGGAAACATGGGCACCGACTGCGCCACCGGCGTGGGCTTCACCCGGGACTCCGCCACCGGTGAGAACCGAAAAAACGGTGAATACCTGATCAACGCGCAGGGCGAGGACGTCGTGGCTGGCATCCGCACCCCGCTTCAGCTCACCCTGGCCGACTCCCGTACCTCCGCGGCCAACGCCGGCATCAGCGAGGAGGAGCGGCGCGAGAAGTACGCGTCCCTCGAGGAGATCATGCCCGGTAACTTCGGTGAGCTCATGTCGTTCTACGAGCGCCTCGAGGACCACTACGGCGACATGCAGGATGTGGAGTTCACCATCCAGAAGGGCAAGCTCTGGATGCTCCAGACACGCGCCGGCAAGCGCACGGGCTTCGCTGCCTGCCGCATCGCAGTGGACATGGTCCAGGAGGGCCGCATCGACAAGGACGAGGCCCTGCGCCGCGTTGAGCCCGAGCAGCTCAACCAGTTGCTGCGCCCGGTCTTCGATCCCAAGGCCAAGGTCGCGGCGCTGGCCGAGGGCAAGAACCTGGCCCGCGGCCTCCCCGCTGGCCCCGGCGCAGCCACGGGCAAGATCGTCTTCCACGCGTCCGACGCGGAGGAGTGGGTCGCCAACGGCCGGGGCCCGGTGATCCTGGTCCGCATCGAGACCTCCCCCGAGGACATCCGCGGTATGGACGCGGCGGACGGCATCCTGACCAAGCTCGGCGGCATGACCTCCCACGCGGCCCTGGTCGCCCGACAGATGGGCAAGGTCTGCGTGGCCGGCTGCGGCGCGCTCGACATCGACTACAAGGCAGGCACCCTCAGTGTGGGTGAGACGGTCCTGAACGAGGGCGACTGGATGTCCCTCGACGGCTTCGCCGGCGAGGTCCTGGCCGGCCGGGTGGAGACCCACCCCTCCGAGGTGCTCCGGGTGCTCTTCGACAAAGCGGAGTCCACCGAGGGCTCGGTGTTCTACTACTACGATCAGCTTATGACCTGGGCCGACGAGACCCGGACCCTCGAGATCCGGACAAACGCGGACCAGCCCGACCAGGCCGTCCAGGCCCGTGCTTTCGGCGCTAAAGGCATCGGCCTCTGCCGCACGGAGCACATGTTCTTCGGCGAAGACCGCATCTCCGCGGTGCGCCAGATGATCCTGGCTGACAGCCTGGCGGAGCGGCAGGTCGCCCTGGACAAGCTCCTGCCCATGCAGCGCGCCGACTTCGAGGGGATCTTCACAGCGATGGACGGCTACCCGGTGACCATCCGGACCCTGGATCCGCCCCTCCACGAGTTCCTGCCCCACGGGGACAAGGAGATCGAGGCCCTGGCCGCGGAGCTCGGCGTGCCCGCGCAGAAGTTCAAGGACAAGGCCGAGAGCCTCCACGAGTTCAACCCCATGCTGGGGCATCGGGGCTGCCGACTGGGCATCGTGTATCCCGAGATCACCGCCATGCAGGCCCGGGCGATCTTCGAAGCCGCGGTTGCGGTCGCAAGAAAGGGCATCGACGTCCAACCCGAGATCATGATCCCCTTAGTGGGCAACGTGAAGGAGCTGGCCCTCCAGAAGGCCATCGTCCTCGAGCAGGCCGACGCGGTCTTCGCGGAGGCCGGCGTCAAGGTGGACTACCTCCTGGGGACCATGATCGAGCTCCCCCGGGCCGCGCTTACCGCGGACGAGATCGCCAAGGAGGCCCAGTTCTTCAGCTTCGGCACCAACGACCTGACCCAGACCGCCATGGGCCTGAGCCGAGACGACTCCGGGCGTTTCCTCCCCGACTACATCGAGAAAAAGATCTACCCGGCGGACCCCTTCCAGTCCCTGGACATCTCCGGGGTTGGGCAGTTAGTCAAGATCGCCGTGGAGAAGGGCCGCGCCGCCCGCCCCGGCATCAAGCTCGGCATCTGCGGCGAGCACGGCGGCGATCCGGCCTCGATCCACTTCTTCCACGAGGTCGGCCTCCGCTACGTCTCATGCTCCCCCCCCCGGGTGCCCATCGCCCGCCTCGCCGCCGCCCGCGCCTCGCTGAGCTGATCTCCTCCCCCTGACCACTTGACCCTCGGATTCCAGATTCCCATGGTTACACGGCCGGGAGACCCACGGGCTGTGCCTGGACGAGGGGAACATGCAGGACATGAGCACCCGCCGGAGGCGAAAGACCATCCAGATCGTCCAGGAATTCTACTGCAAGAACCGCCGGCGCAAGCTCATCACCGGCAAATGCCTCGAAGACTATATGAACGCCAACGCGCTCGAGCGGAAGCGCTCGGCCTGTTGGCGCTGCTACCAGGGAAAGAAGACCCGGCTGGAGTTTTCGGAGGGTTGAGACAAGGGCAATCACAGATTCGGAGTACCGGCCTCCATGTTGTCCCGAGCGGAGTCGAGGGATCTCAGGCGTAACTCTAGGTTACGAATCAGAGTGCATCGAGTGAGTCCCTGCTGTTGAGGCACCTGAGGTCCTTCGGCTCCGCTCCGCTGCGCTCAGGATGACGCCCGTACAGATAGCGACGTTGCGATTACCCCGGGACCAAGACTGCCTCCTGAGGTCCTTCGGCTCCGCTCCGCTGCGCTCAGGATGACGCCCGTACAGATAG
>CAZNWW010000573.1:0-2587 GCA_964576155.1 uncultured Myxococcales bacterium
AGCGCCATCACCAGGGCCGGGCTGAGTGTCATGCTCCGGGTCCGGTGCTGGACCCGCTCAGCCAGGAGAGGCAGGAAGAGCCCCACCACGGCCGCGACCGCTGCCCAGGCTCCACCCTCGTGAATCCCATGGGGCAGGACGTGGAGGAAGATGAGCCCGCTCACCGTTACCAGGATGAACGCGTCCAGGGCCCGCGCCGCCCAGGGAGAGCCTTGGAGGCCGCGGACCAGGAGCGGACCGGCGAGGAGCGGCAGGAGGCTTATGACGAAGAGGATCAAGTTGTGGTGCCTTCCGCCCGGGTGTGGCGAACTCCAATCGAACGACGGAGAGATGATACTGACAATTCAGCAGAGTGACCAGGGGGGATCTCCTGAGCAGTACCGCAGCGAGCCCCGGGGTGTGGTCAGGTCATGCTTGTTTGTGACTCATGTCTGAGTTACACTGCGAGCTTCCACGAGGAGGACCGAGATGCCCAAGGGACCCGACCAGGAGGAGCGGATCATCCGCACCATGAAAGTCCTTGGCTTCAATGCCAGCGAAGGACGGGCGTACATCGCACTTCTGAAGAACCATCCGGCGACGGGCTACGAGGTATCGGCCCGTTCGGGGGTACCCCGCTCGGCTGTCTACAATGTGCTGCGTCGGCTGGAGACCCTGGGCCTGGTGAACTCGATCCAGGCGAAGCCGGCCCGGTACGTCCCCTTGGAGCCTGACCGGCTCACGAACCTGCTCGAGACCCGCATGGCGGGGACCCTGGATGATCTCAAGGGCGCGCTGAGCGCGCTGGTGGACCAGGTCGCGCCGTCCTCTACCTGGACCGTCCAGGGGTACGGCGCCATGATCGAGCAGGCCCGGAACCTGATCGGTAACGCGAGGCGGTATGTGTATGCGTCGTTGTGGGGGCGCGAGGCGACGCTCCTGGAGGATGCACTGCGGAGCGCGGTGGCCCGGGACGTGGAGGTGGTCCTCTTCTCCTGGACCCCTCTCCCGGAGGGCACCGGCCGGCACTTCATCTATGGCATCCCGGAGGAGGAGCTGGCCCGCTACTGGCGGAACAAGATCATCCTCCTGTGCGACCATCGAGATGCCCTGGTGGGGGGGGCCGAGGACAAGCCGGAGAACCGGGCCGTCGTGACCACGGAATTGTCCCTCCTTGAGATGGCCGCGTCCAACCTCGTGCTGGACATCACCCTCTACGGCGAGCGCGTCGGCGTGGACACCCACGACGTGGTGACAGGCCTCCAAACAACCTTCGCCCCTATCGACGAGCTCCTCGAGAAGGTGATAGAGAACGGGTAGCCAACAGAACAAGTAAATCCTCTGCTATACTCACCCGCGGAGGTGCCCCATGCATCGTCTCTTTCCCCTGTTCTTCGTTTCCCTCTTCTGGCTCGGTTGTGGCTCCGGCGGCGGTGCTGCCGCCCCGGACACCGCCGCGGATACAGCCGAGGACACAGCCGAGGACACAGCCGAGGACACAGCCGAGGACACAGCCGAGGACACAGCCCCGGACCTCTCTCCAGCGACCACACCCGGCGGCCTGCCTCTGGCTCTACCCCTCACCTACGAGCGTCCGGACATCGGCGAGGCGGTGACCGCGGAGGAGATCACGGCGTTCACGCAACGGATCACCGGGCTATGGAAGCAAACCAATTACTTCACCTGGGTCTACGAGACCAGCCACGGGGTGGACGCGTCCACGGGCTATCCTGACTACCTGATCTGGTGGCACGACGTGGACGCGATCAAGGAGGGGGACACGGTCACATTCATGAACCAGCCTGCCTATGGAGGAAGCCACAACAACGCAGAGCCCACGAACCTGGTGCTGGTCCAGGCCATCGGGGCGTATCTCGCCACCGGGGACGCGGCAGCGGGAGAGATCGTGGAGCAGTTCGCGAAGTCCAACACGGCCCTCATGAAGGGTTTCGTGTGGGACGCTGACGACCCACTCGACATGATCCTGGCCCGGAACATCGTCACCTTCAACCACGAGTTCACCATGCTGAGCGGGAAGAAGAAGGCCGTGGACTACGACGATTGGTATTTTTCGTATGAGGGCTGGAACGCGGAGCGCTTCCACTACCCGGATAATCCCACCTGGGGGGACGTCTGGGTCACCACCCAGCGCTCAAAGGACGATGTGCCCTACATCTACCGGGCCGCGGCCTGGATGCCCTATATCATCGAGCTGGCTCCCGACGACGATGTTCGTGACGCGACCATCGAGATGCTGGATTACGTCCAGCGCTTCGCGAAGGACGTGGTGGACCACGACTGGAACATCCGCACCAAGGACGCGGAGGGCAACGCGTACGTTCTGGAAAAGACGGGGGCGGACCTCCTGGACCTGGCGAGCTACGTGGATTTCATCCCGGACGCGGAGTGCGACGCCCGGCTGGCCACCGCGCTCATGGGCTACAGTGAACCCCTGGACGTGGACTGCGGCGCCGGCTGGGGCAGCATGTACGACGAGTTCGCCGGCAGCATCAACTACTTCAACTACCAGATCATCGACCACTATCACGTGGCCGCGCTGCACCTGGCTTTGACCCACGGGCAGGAGGACGTCGCCGAGGCTCTCCTC
>CAZNWW010000573.1:2597-3278 GCA_964576155.1 uncultured Myxococcales bacterium
ACTACCAGGATCCTGCCGCAGACGTGAAGGGACAGGAGGAGGAGAACTGGGACCGGGACATCTCGCTGATCGCGTTGAAGGGCGCATCCCTGGGATTGCCCCTCACATCCCGGGAGGTCCGCCTGATCCACAAGCTCCACGACGGCGCGGTGAGCAGGTACTCTGCGTTCCCCAACTGGGATCTCTGGGACGACTCGGTAGCGGACGGCGCGTACAGCTTCCGGGACGGCTTCCATCCCAAGGCCGGTCCCGACGCGGTGCGCCCCGAGGAGATGGCCTTCCTCATGGAGTATTGCTGGTCTCCGTTTCGGAACCCGGCCGGCCGGGCCGTGGTGGACTGCGACGTGGTGAATGATCCTGCGAGTTGGGGGGAGTAGGGGAGCCGGATGCGACGAACCCTACCGATTCTCTGTGTGTTCCTGTTCGGATGTCCGGACGCGCCATCCGGTCCGGCAGACTACTTCACGAATCCTGAGGACATTCCAGTCACGATCCTGGATGCTCATGCTGCGACCGATGCCGCCGGCGAAGTGTTCGATGATCTTGCTGCCCCTGATCCTGACACTCTCACGCCACCTCCAGACACCACACAACCCCCAGACACGCCCACGCCCCCGGACACCCCCGTCGACACCGCTCCGCCGTCCGCGTCCTGGACCGTCCTGACCTACAACCTCCACT
>CAZNWW010000574.1:0-3275 GCA_964576155.1 uncultured Myxococcales bacterium
TTCTGGAGCTCGATCCCCTGGGGGCTCTTCTTCTTGTTCGAGATACGCTTGTAGTGGTTGTAGACCGCGACAGCGAGGACCTTTTTGGCCGGGTCCTGGCCGATCACGTATTCGTCGAGCTGGCTCTTGATCTCCCAAGGCTTCGGCAGGGGCTGCCCGCTGGGGAGGCGCTCGGTGGTCTCCACCTCGTCGGCGATGATCTCGTTGCACAGGGAGACGCACTCGTCGCAGATGTAGACCGAGGGGCCGGCTATGAGTTTACGTACTTCCTTCTGACTCTTTCCGCAGAACGAGCAGTGGAGAATCGTATCATTTTTTCGCCTGTCCGCCATTCAGCGACCTCGGGATGACCATTCCTGACGACTAGTATAGTGTGGTCGGCCATCCTTTCAAGGAACCCGCCCGGAAGAGTCAGTCATCCAACCTTCGTCGGATGACCTCATCCAGGAGTCCGTACTCTACAGCTTCGTCGGGGCCTAAGTAGAAGTCCCGATCCGTATCCTTCGCAACCTGCTCGATATCCCGTTCGGTGTGGTCCGCTATGATCCGGTTGAGCTGGTCCTTGATATGGACCACTTCCCGGGCCTGAATCTCTGCGTCCGTGGCCCGGCCCGTGTACCCGCCGAGGGGCTGGTGCAGGAGCATGCGGGCGTGGGGGAGGCTGAAGCGTCGGCCCTTGGTGCCCGCGGCCAGGAGGATCGCAGCCAAGCTGAAGGCCTGCCCCACGCAGAGGGTGGAGATCGGACACTTCACGTACTGCATCGTGTCGTAGACCGCCAGGCCTGCGGTCACGGAGCCGCCCGGCGAGTTGATGTAGATGTAGATGTCCTTGTCCGGGGCCTCGGACTCAAGGAAGAGCAGCTGCGCGATCACCGTGTTCGCCAGGATGTCGTCTATCGGGGTCCCGATGAAGATGATTCGGTCCTTGAGGAGGCGGGAAAAGATGCTCCACTCCCGCTCCCCCCGAGGGGTGGTCTCGATGATCGTGGGGACCCAGAAATTCTTGACGTCACGCATCAGATGGCTCCTCAGGCTCGGATTCAGGGTCCGGGTCGCCGGCTTCCCGGCTCGGATCGTCTTCTGTGGGAGGGGTCTCCGGCCCCGATTCGTCCTCGGGGTCCGGGTCGCCGGCTTCCCGGCTCGGATCGGCCTCTCCCGGCTCGTCCTTGCCCATGATCCTTCTGTACACCTTCGACTCGATGTCCTTGTTCGTCAAGTGGGTCAGGACCGAGTAGAACATGTTCTGGGTCTGCGGATCGTTCTCGTCGCCGCCCATGCTGCCCATGAGGGCCTGTGCCTGCTGGCTGATCGAATCCATGTCGGGTTCGATGGACTCGGACTCCATGATCTGCGCGATGAGGAGGGTCTTTCGGAGCTCCCGGGTGATCTCGGCGCTGATGGTCTCGCGCTGCTCCTCCTCGAAGGCTTCCATGTCGTCGGGCTGGTCCGCCTGCCCCTCGTCGATGCGCTTCTTGAGCCCGTCCCAGCGCTCGGTGATTGAGCGCTCCAGGAGGCGGGTGGGCATGGGGAAGGGGTTGGCCTCGATGAGTGCGTCGACGACCTTGTCCAGGTGCTCACCCTCGACCTCGGACTCCTTGGTCTGGTGGAGGCGCTCGCGCAGGAGACCTCGATAGGCCAGGACAGAGGTCTCCTTGCCCTGGGTGATCTCGCTGACCAGCTCGTCGGTCAGCTCGGGGCGCACCTTGTGGCGGGCCAGGTGGATCGACCACTCGATGCGGACGGACTTCCCGGCCACCATCTCGGGCTCGCTCTCGCCCTCGGGCCAGTCGAAGTCCAGTTGCCCCGCGTCGCCCTTCTTCTTTCCGGGGAGGATCGGCGCGAATTCCTTGAAGAAGGCCGGAGGGCGATCATCGGTGGAGCCCACGACTGCAGCCATGGTCTCGGTGCCCGGGACATCCAGCTTGTCGTCGCCGTCGAAGATCGAGATGTGCAGGAGGGTCAGGTCGCCGTCGGTCAGGGTCACGGTCTCGTCCGCATCCTCGTACTTGGTGAGGCGGTCCAGTTCCTCCTCGAGGCCCTTGTCGACGTCCTCGTTGGTGACCTCGATCTCGGGCGCGTCGGGGTACTCCAGGTCCTTGTACTTGAGATCCTCGACCTTGGGTTTCTCCTCGACCATGACCTCGACGGTCAGTTCCTGGTTGAAGGACTTCAGCTCGGGGAGTTCCTCCACTTCGGGACGACCGATGGTCTCGAAGGGGAGCATCTTGAGGCCCTCCTCCGCAGCCTTCTGCACGAATCCCTCCATCGACTGCATGAGGATCTGCTCTCGGAACGCGGGGATCTGCTTGATCCGGGAGACCTTCGCCTTGAGCTTGGTGTAGCCGCCGGGGATCTGGACCCTCTTCGCCATGTCACGGGCCTGTGCGTCAGTGATCTCACGAACCTCGGCCACGTCGAAGGTGACCCGGACCTTGCGGACCTGCTCCTCGAGGGGCTCGAACTCGACCTGCATGCTGTGCCTCCGTGGCTGGCTCTTGTCAGTGATGTAGTGCGAAGGGGGGGACTCGAACCCCCACGGGGATTGCCCGCTGGTACCTAAAACCAGTGCGTCTACCAGTTCCGCCACCCTCGCTCGGTGACAACTGTGATATGGAATCTCCAGTATCGGGCATGGTGAACCGGGAAGGACTCGAACCTTCAACCCGCGGATTAAGAGTCCGCTGCTCTACCATTGAGCCACCGGTCCAAAAAAACTTCAAATAGCACTGCCTCCTAGAGAAGGCATAGCGCGCCCGGCAGGGCTCGAACCTGCGGCCTACGGATTCGAAGTCCGTCGCTCTATCCAACTGAGCTACGGGCGCTCAGAGGCTTAGCGGCAGCCGGTCGAGCCAGCCCGGTCTTGCGGGGGTGAGCAAGGGGATTCGAACCCCCGACCACCGGAACCACAATCCGGCGCTCTACCACCTGAGCTATGCTCACCATAGGTTATCAGCGCGCCTGAGAGGACTCGAACCTCTGACCTGCGGATTAGAAGTCCGCTGCTCTATCCAGCTGAGCTACAGGCGCTCAACCATCCCTCCCAGGGCGGGCCGAAAATTACCGATTGGTTTCGGCCTTGTCAACCCCTTTTTTGTTGACTAGAATCCGGCTCACGGTCAATTGCCCATCAACTCCTCTGGAGGCACGATGAAGCGTCTCACTACCATTCCCTGCATTGTTGGAATCCTGGTCTCCATCCTCGCCGGCTGCAGCACCACTACGATGGAAGTGCGGGAGTCGTACCTCCCGTTGGAGCCCGGGCGGCCCTACAAGCT
>CAZNWW010000575.1:0-1406 GCA_964576155.1 uncultured Myxococcales bacterium
CGAGGAGAAGCTGAGCAAGCCCATCATCGACAAGATCGAGAAGGCCCTGCTCAACTCGGACATCGGGATCACGCCGGGCAGCGACGGAACCCTGATCCGCCTCCCGATCCCGCCCCTCACCGGGGAGCGCCGCAAGGAGCTGGTGAAGCTGTCCAAGGCCCGGGGCGAGGACGCCAAAGTCGCCCTCCGCAACATCCGCCGGGAGACCAAGGACCTCATCGAGGATTCGGGTGATCCCGAGGACGACGTCCACCGCCAGCTCAAGAACCTCCAGGAGCTCACGGACGAGTACGTCAAGAAGGTCGACGTGATCATCGCCGCCAAGGAAAACGAGATCATGGACGATTGATCCCTCCCTGTCCGGTCGCGTATGAAGCTACGCAAACGGTACCGTTGGGGCTTGGACCCATCTGTCATCGGACTTGTCGAACCCCGCCCGGTGCGTAATACTCGCCGGGTAAATCCAAAACCAGGATGGAGGCTGAGATGAAGAGATTCATGCGTTGGGTTCTTTTGGTGGCAATTTTTACCTCATTTACAACACTCGGCTCCTGCGGGTCCGAGAAGGAGGAGACCGCCAAGGAAGAGAAGAAGCCTGAGCCGCCGCCCGATCCCGGGGAGATGTGCGAAATCATCTGGCAGCAGCGGCAGGATCTTGGCGGAGTCATCTGGAAGGACGAGGACGGCACGAAGAAGCCGGTGTTCACGGGCTTCTGCCTCACCTTGCCGGTGGAGTACCTGGCTTGCGATGCCAAAAACACCATGTCTGACGAATGCGTCGAGCTGATAAAGAAATACCAGGGAGATATCAACGATGTCATCGTCTCCGGCAAGCTCCCGGGTCAGGCCGATCGGGAGAAGGCTGAGCGCGAGGCGGCGGAGAAGGCGGTGGTGGACAAGAGATTGGCGAGCCGTGGTGAAGACTCCTGCAGTCAGATCTGTGGTCACGAGCGCGACGTCGGCTTCCAACCCGACGAAGACGAGGCCGTCGAGAAGGAAGATGACTGTAAAGAACGGTGCAATGGTCTGGTGGCCCGGGGCGGCCCGGCCAGGGAGCTGGTCGAGGTGATCGAAAAAGACTGTGTTCCTCTCCAGAACATGTTCGACTTCGCCAAATGCAAGAGCGACGCGAACACCGCCATGAAAGACAAGGTCAAGGACAATCCCCCCAGGTTCTGACAGGAGTATACGGGCTAAAGATTTCCCGTTTTCAGCAGCCCATGGGATGCGATCGTCTTAGCGATACAGCGGGCGATCACGCTGTTGCCCTTGAGGCTCGGGTGGAGAGAGTCGATGAACATATCGGGGCTCGGAGGGGAACCAAGTCAGCTTCCCGGGTTGTCTGGTGACTTCGACGTTATGGGTTTGTCCTCAGTCGCCGATGGGGGTGGGGTAGTTGGCGATGA
>CAZNWW010000575.1:1416-3271 GCA_964576155.1 uncultured Myxococcales bacterium
ATTTTCTGGTCCTGAGGCTGGATCACGGAGATGTTCCCGCCGGCGACGCCCACCGACGCTACCTCCCATAGATCGCCATCGATGAGGAGCACCTCGCCGGTATCCATGGCGAGGGCGCCGTCCACATAGGCCCTGACACGGGCGTTGGCCGCACCGAAGCCGGCGGAGTCCCAGTAGATCACGCCGATACGGTAGGTAGCGCCGTCCTCGAGGAGATCGAACGCGATGACCTCCGGGCCTGCGCCGTTTCCATCCTCTCGCAGGAGGATCGGATCATCCCCCACCGACGGATCCACGCTGCCCCAGACCGTCGGAGAGACGTTGCCCCAGAAGCAGTCGTAGGGTGAGTCGTACCAGCCGTCGGGCTGGCCATCTCCGTCATGGTCCGGCCCCTCGGCCATAGGATGTACCAGGTGGAGATCCAGGTCTGTCCCTTCATCGTCGGACTCGTCCGGATCCCCTGGGGTCGACCAGATCAGCTCCAGGTAGAGGGTCTCCGCGGGGATTGTCGTGATCGTGTAGGCATCGGGTTCGCAGCTCTTGACCCCATCATCATCCCAGACATCCAGGTCAATGGTGTACTCTCCGACGAGGGGCACCCAGAGCTTCGGGTTCTTCGTGACGGGGCCCGGCCAGAACGACGTGACCGCGCCTGCGGGCGCGGACACCAGGGTCCATTGGTGGTCGGTGATGTCCCCGTTGGGTGAGTAGCTGTTCGCGCCGATGAGCTGGACCTCGTCCAGGGGATTCGCCGTGTCGCCTCCGGTGGCCTGGATCACGGCCACCGGGCACTCCACAGAGAGCCCGAATCCTACGAGGGGTACGTTGAGGTGTGGGTCCATGGGCGCGCCGTTGTCCACCAGCAGGGAGGCGGTGTCCTCCATCCCTGCGGCGCTGGGGAAGTAGCCGATCTTCAGGACGATGAACTCCCCCACGTCCAGGTCCATGGGTGTCCCTACGGTACTCTCCAGGGAGAACGCGCCGCTCGTATCGTTGAGCTGGATGTCGTAGACGGGGATCAGCCCCTGCCCGCAGTTGGAGATGGTCACGTCCTTGGTCTTGAACATCCCCAGGGTCGTCTGGCCGAAGTCGATGACCGCGGGGGTGGCCTCGATGCAATTGGTGTCCACGCTCTCCCCGGCCATGGGGACCACCAGCTCACCCTTGGCGAGGTTCGGGTCATTGGTGAGGAGGACCAGATCCGCCGCGTACTCCCCCACCGCTTGGGGGTGGAACCGCAGGGTGAAGGTCGCCTGACCCCCGGGCTCGATTGTGAGGGGCGGGTCCAGGTCCACCAGGAGCTCATCACCGTCATCGGTGACGATGGTGAACACCGGGTTCTCTCCCAGAACCTCGAGACCGGAGATCTCCAGGTCTCCGAGGCCGAGGTTCGTGACGGTGAGAGGCTCGGTGACGTGCTCGCCAGGGAGGAGGAGCCCGAAGCCGAGTTTCTTGGGCGTGGCGTCGGCCAGAGGTGCCTCGCCACAGGTGCTGCTCCACGCGTGCACGCAACCATCCTCCGGATCGCAGGTGTCCAAGGTGCAGTCGTTGCCGTCCACGCATTGATCGTGTTGGGATACGTAGACGCAGCCCTCGCTGTCGTCACAGGAGTCCGAGGTGCACTCCACGTCGTCGTCGCAGATCTCCTCAGGGAGCCAGGCGGACCCGTCGCCGTTGCAGATCTGCGTGGCGGGGCCCTCGAGACAAAGGATGGCCCCGGGAACGCATTCGGCGCCCGGCGCAACACACACGGCGTCGATGCAGATCTCGTCGCCCGGACAGTGGTCGTCCAGGAGGCAGTCGACGCAGATCCCGTCAAAGGGATCGCACCGACCACCGGGACACTCGTCGTCGC
>CAZNWW010000576.1:0-3268 GCA_964576155.1 uncultured Myxococcales bacterium
GGCCGCAACGCGCCGACGCGGGTCTGCGGCGGAAAGTATGGGGTGAGGTAGAGGAAGCGTCTCATCGTATTCCCGACCAACTCCGATCCGCGGTCATCACGGTCATACCTTCCACGTCTCGAAGGACAGCCCGGAGAACGTCCTCATCTTGTTGGCGTCATCCCGCACCCAGCCCCCGATACGAGCACGTATATCGTCCTCGACGCTAGGACCCCCGAGGGGCTTCTCAAAAACCCAGGGGAGGGCATAGCGCACCTGCCGAACGACAGGGATGCCATTGATCAACCGCCCGAGCTCGTTCGGCTGCCGCTTCCGCTTCGAGTCGTGGTAGACCTTCCCGAAGTTGGGGTGGGTGAAGCCTGGATCCACGCCGACAAAACCGAACACACGCCTCATCACCGCAGCCGGATCCTGCCCGAGCTCCGCGAAGTCGAGGATCAGGATCCGGTCCTCCGGATAGAACCGCAGGTACTCCTCGAGCTGGGTGTAGTACCGACTCGTGATGATGTAGTTGTTGTCCACATCGGTAGCGAAGGCCTCGTCGATGGTGCCCCGCTCGCGCCCCTGCAGGCAGTTGTGATGATAATGTGACAGCGCCCGCGCTACCGGATCGCGCAAGATATAGATGAGCTTCGCATCGGGGACCACCGCGTGCATGCGCCGAGCGACCCCAGGGAAGATCGATGACTTCGTGTAGTTGGGCGATGTCTCACCGACCACTTGTCCCGGTCCGGTGAGGAGCAGCTTGTACCGCAGCATCCCGCCAGGACGGGGATCGGGACGCAGAAAGTGGTTCGTCTCCTTCACCCACGACACATGGAGGTCGGGATGCAGCCGCATATAGTGATGGAGACTCGATGTACCGCTCTTCATGGCTCCGATGGTGACGAAGAGCGGCTTCTTGGTCACGCGGGTCACGCGTCCTCCCCTCAGGGCATGGCTCGATTCAAGGGATTCAATCCAGATCTATCGGCGGCATGGTGGGCCCGGGCTTCCCGTCCAACGCAGGCATGGGAAGGCCATGCTCCTTGAGACGCGCCGACCGACACGAGGCGAGCATCGTGGCGACCGCGGCCTGGGAAAAGACGGGGCCCTTCTGGTCCTCACAGAGATAGAGGACGTCCGCCACACTGACCGTCGCGATGAAGTGGAACTCCGGCTTACCCATGATCTCGGTCTCGTAGATCAGGGTATCAGCGGTGTCCACGTGGTACTTCTTGAGCCTGTTGATGCTGTTCGCCTCGATCTCCTTCTTCCGTGCCAGGAAATCGACCGCATCCTCCTCTGAAAACTCCATCTGGAAGTCCGGCTCGCTGGCGATCTCGATTGACCCGTAGTCATCCCGGGCGGCGGCCCCCCCCGGGGCCATGATGATCACCTTCACCGTGCTGTCGATGGTGCTGAGATCCAGCGGGGCCAGATCTGTTTGGGGCACCTCCGCTACCGGGACCTCGGGCTCCCCTGTGGGAGGGTCTTCAGGCCCGACTCCCTTTCCCTCCCCTGTGGGAGGGGCGTCCACGCCCCGATTCCCTTCCCCTGTGGGAGGGTCTTCAGGCCCGACTCCCCCTCCCTCCCCTGTGGGAGGGGCGTCCACGCCCCGATTCTCCCCGATAAGCTTGGCCTCGGGCTCGGACTCGGACTCGGTGTTGGCCGCGGCTGGAGCCTCAATCGCCGGTGCCTTCAAGGGGGAAGGCTCCTTCGTCTTCGACTTCGTCGCCTTCTTCTCCGTCTTCGACTCCGTCCCGCCCTTTTCGCCGCAGCCTGCGAAGGCCAGCGCGACAAGGGCCAGCGCGGTGATGAGCTTGCGTGTCATTGAATTCTCCTCGTGCTCATTCATGGCTCGGAAACGCTATCAGGCAGGGGGCTGAGCGTCAAGACGCGGGGACCGGCGCGGCGGGGGCGGGCGCGGGCTGCGCATCGACGTATTCGTTCAAGTCGATCTGGATCATGAGCGGCCCCAGGAACCATCCGAAGAACAGCAGGAACAGCGGCAGGTACCAGGCCAGCTCCCGACCGTTCATGGCTTCGGCCCTGTGCAGGTACCGAAGCTGGAGATACACCGCCCAGACCCCGAAGCTGATGATCGCCAGGATCACGTTGGTCACCGAGTCGTCGCCGAACTCGCGGCTCACCCGGGCGAGCCAGATCAAAGAGTAGAGGCCCCCGGTGGAGACCAGGAGCACGAGCAGCACGATCAGGTTCTCTTTCGTAAACTTCATCTTGTCCTCCTCAGGCCAGCTTGAAGGGGGGGTAGCTGTCGGTGAATCCGAACCAGTACTCATAGACCCGGTACTGCCAGCGGTGCACGCCCACGATGAAGTTGAAGATCCCCGCGGGCCACGAGCCCGTGAAGAGGACCACAAAGAAGCCCACCAGGTAGGCCAGGAACATCCCGACCCGCAGCAGGCCGAGGCAGATGAAATGCGGGATCAGCATGAGCAGGATGACCCCGGTGAGGCGCAGGATGCAGTAGCCCCGCGCGGCGTCCTCGGACTCGGCCTGGACGGTCAGGGTCACAGGGAAGTCCTTGCTCTCGGTGTTCACGTCGATGTGCGGAATGGGCTCTGCCAGACCGAGCATGGACATCTGCATCTGCGCGTCGAAGCGCAGGAAGTTCCGGAGGTACACAAGGAGGCCCTCCTGGTTCTTCCCGGTGATGAGGCCGAGCACCCAGTTGATCCCGGCGACGATGAAGGCCGCAAAGCGGTACCCGCCCCAGAGGAACAGATGGCCGATGTAGAGGATGAAATAGAGGCCGAAGATCAGGCGCAGCAAGAAGTTCACCCGTGCGTACTTCTCCGCGCGCTGGACTTCGAGGACCAGTGTCGATGGCATGGAACCCTCCCGGTGATTCGTGCATTCGACCCATTAACCACCGCAACCCCACCACTGTCAACGTGCCCGGGCTCGTGCACGTGAACGTAAACGAAAGCCGTGCACGTGCTCGTGCCCGTGCCCAAACGCTGAACGCGACGGACATTGCGGTCGGGATCTCTGGCGCAAAATTCAGCGCTCGGCACTGTATCCCTCTTCCCCCACTGGGGGAAGTACCCCGAAGGGGGATGGGGGAGTCCGCACCAGCAACCAATAGAAGTCCAGTGCGTTTCAAATCCCGGCCTCTCAAATCTTTCCTCCCAAGCTCCACTCGGATCCTCTCCACGACCACGTCCATTCCCTCCATCACCTGGTGTTTCAGAAAGGAGGTCAAAGGTCGGAGGGGACGCGGGGAAGACTCGGACTTATGTTTGTTGCTGGTGCGGACTCCCCC
>CAZNWW010000577.1:0-3268 GCA_964576155.1 uncultured Myxococcales bacterium
ATCCAGGATGATGCCTGGAGGATTCTCGTTGCCCCCGGCTCCCGATCCGCCGCAACCCGCAGCAACGAGAACCAACGCCACAAGGAGCACCAGCGTGCGCTTCATATCGAATCTCCCTTTTTTCCTTCACCAACGTTGCGGTGGAGTTTTTCCTGGTCAGCTTCAAGTATAGACCTCGAAATCAGGGTTTTCCAATCCCCGTCTATCTGATAGTGTTGACTGGACAAAATGATTCAAACCTCTGGAGGAAGAAATGTCTGGAGATTCCAATCGCGAGCACGTGCGGATCCAGACCGACGCACTGGTCGATTACACGGGCACCGAGGTGCTCCTGTTCCACAAGATAGAGAACCTCAGCCTCGGCGGACTGAGTATCTTCTCTGCGACAGTCGAGCCCGAGGGAACCAGGGTATACCTGACGATCAACTTCCCCGACCTCCAGGAGAGCGTAGAGCTCGAGGGGAAGGTCGTCTGGTCAAGGGACCAGGAGCCCAAGGAGATGGGCATCAAGTTCATCAACCTCACCCAAAGTGACGAGGACATCCTCTCCCGATACATCGCAGCCTGCGCCAGGTAGGCATCCCCCTCCTTGCAGAGTCGCGGATGGGTCGCCACCTCCCTGTCACTTTATTTCTCCTTACCTCGCTGAGCTTGATCCTCCCGGCGCAGGCCTTGGGAGAGGAGCGGTCCTTCCAGATCCTCGCGTTCGGTGAAATCTCCGGTGCAATGGTGCCCATGCGCTGCGCAGAAGAGCCCGGGGACGGACCTACATACGCGCATCTCGTAGCGCGGGCCGCGGCAGCACGGGTCGAGGCACCGACCCTGACGCTGCTCTCCGGGGGGCTCCTCGGGGACGACCCGTTCAGCCGCTACCTGGCCACCCGGGGAGCCTGGGCCACGCGCCGCCTCGATGAACTTCTTGGCATGGCAGAGCTCGACGCAGCGGTCCCTGGAGTCGGAGAGTTTGCCCTCCCGGGTGGACATTCGGTCCCGCTCTTGTCCCGGCTGGCCGAGGGCGCCGTCCCCTACGGCGCGCTGAACCTCGACTGCCCCGAATCCGACGCGCCCCTGTGCCGTGCGTTGCGGGATCGGGGAGTGCGGATCCTCTCCCTCGCCGGACTCCGTGTGGCGGTGCTCAGCCTGGTGGGACCGGCTACGGTGCAGTTCGCCGATCCCCGGAACACCGACCACGATGATCTCCTGGATCCAGCGAAGGTGACCACTGCGACCGCTGCGCGGCTGCGCGCTACGGGTGAGGCGGACCTGGTCATTGCCCTGGTGAATCTCGACAGCGAGACGGAGTCTCCGGCCGCGGCGGTAGCCTTCGCGCGTGCCGTCGATGGCGTTGATCTCGTGGTAGCGGGCCTCGGCCGCAACCTGGAGGGCCGGGCCGGAATCGACGTGATCCGATTCGACGAGGGCCGACGCTTCCTGGTCGGGGTGGCCCCCGGGGTCTCCCCCCTCACTCTGGTCCGGGTTCGGACCTCTCGCAGGCCGGACGGGGACCGGATCACCGCGGTGGACGTGGAGCGCCTCGCCACCGGCGCGGCGACACCGATGTCCGACGCCTCCCACCTCCTCTCCCAGACCGTGTCGGAGTTCTGCGCCGTGTCCATGCGTCCCCTACGGGCGGGTCGCATCGGGGAGCCCTTCACCGCCTGGGAGTTCCTGCGATACGTGATGGAGATTGCGCGGCGGGAGGTAGGTGCAGATTTGACGGTCTTCACCTCGGATATCCTCTGGGCGGAGCCCGATGAACGTCTGGAGGACGCCATCACCGCGGAGGATCTCAACCGGATGTTCCCGCTGTCGGAGCTCGCTGTCCTTGAGGTGAAGGGGGCCGCGCTCAAGGGCTTCCTGATCCCTGCGGTCCATGCCGGACGCGGGCCCTCTCCAGGAGGACTCGAGATCCTTGGGGCCCGGGTAGAGGGCCCGACCACCGCACGAAAGGTCACCATCAACGGCCGTCTCCTCAACGAGGACCGTTGGTACCGCGTCGTCACGACCCGCAATCTGGCCCTCGGGGGACGGGGTGCGCTGGCCGCCATCCTTCCAAAGGCCCGTCCGATTCCCCGCGGGGAGACGCTCTTCCTCCGTGAGCTCGTGCGACGCTTCCTGGATCGGGATCGGCCGCGCCGCGTCGGAGGGAACCTGCCGATCCGGCCGACCGGGGACTTCCGGGATCTCTGGGATCTGCCCCGGTGGGACCTGAGCGGTGCAGCGACGTTCTCATTCAACCAGATCCACATCGACAAGGCAGCAGACACAACCTACGAGGATCCACAGCTGAACCGCGCCGAGCTCCTGGGCCTCAATGGTGACCTCCAGGCCCGGGCGGCCCTCACCAACCGGTTCATGCTGTGGAACTCGCTCCTCCAACTCCAATACGGGGAGACCAGCACCGGCGGAGGCGGGCTCCAGGAGACCCGGGATCGCATCATGTTGGAGTCCGCCTGGTCCTGGACCTGGCTACGCAACCGCTACACCCGAGGCCAGGCCTGGATCCCGGTCCCCATGATCAAGGGCAAACTCGAGTCCGAATTTACCCCAGTCGAGGGCGCGCCCCGGCGCCACTTGGAGGGGACCCTGACCATCGGGCCCCAGTGGCTCTTCAGCGAATGGATCTCCCTGTTCTTCGGCTACGGCCTGAGGAATGAGCTCTCGGATCCCGACGACCCCCTCCACCAGGGCCTCGAGTTCGGCTACGCAGTCACGAGGGTGCCCCTGCTGCGTGAGAAGACCGGCAGCCCGATCCTGGAGGTCGAGAGCCGCTTCGAGCTCTTCTGGTCGGACCTCGGGGCCCGGGACAAGCTCAAGGGCCTGGGCACCACCGCGCTCCACGTCGCCCTCCTGGACTGGCTCCGATTCACCGTCTCCGTGAACGTGTTCGTCTACAAAGAGCGCGGGCGAGGCTTTGCCTGGGCCCTGGACAACGCGGCCGGGTTATCGTTGCTCGGGGGCTTCTCTGTGCAAGATTATTGGTAATTTCCCGGGATCGGCTACAATGGCCGGGTGTCGAACTCCGTATCGACCGGGTGTCGAAGGGGAAGGTCCATGAAGTGTCCGAAGTGCGGGTTCGAGCAACCAGTCGCCCTCGAGTGCATCCGGTGCGGCATCGTATTCTCGAAGTTCACCAGGTCCCAGACGCAGGTTCTTCAGGATCTGACGGAGGAGGGCCACGAGCTCAATGAGACCCGTCCTGTGGACATCGACAGCACGCCCGCCACCTACCGGCAGGACGCGCCGATGCCGGCCAACACCGTACCCC
>CAZNWW010000578.1:0-3259 GCA_964576155.1 uncultured Myxococcales bacterium
GGCTGTTGCGCACCGTCCGCCCTTCCCGATACTGGACAGCCTTCTTGAAGCTGCGCTGGGACGCGTCCTTGTAAACCTTGGCGCAGCGGATATCGGAGCCGCATCGGACGACGTAGAGCTTCGCCTCCTTGCCGCTCATCAACTGCCGGAGAACCTCGTCGACCAGCCCGTCGTCGACGAGGGGTTGGATTTGCTTTGGGATCTTCATCGTGCCTTTGGCCATGGGTGGAAGAGAGAAGTCACCACTGGGGACCGAGAACGGTCTCCAACCCTCCTGCGGTGCAGGAACAGAATGGAGATCTTCGTCGCCGCCCGCAAGGGAAAGGAGTAAAATCTACCCCACTGCACCAATGATGACGTAGCGTTGAAGTCCATCGAAGCAGACAGAAATCGGCGTCGGCTGCCTTCCACCTACACACGATGGAAGTGGACTTCTCGCTTCGGGGCGATCCCCTCTTGGTTTCCCTTCCGGAATTGTCAAACAGTGGATGCCTCCCCGGTAAGCCGGGGGATCTCCCACTTTGTCAGGAATGCGGCTTTGTCCCCTCCTCGAACTCGTCCACGAGCCAGAGGAAGTTGTCCAGGATCACCTCCGAGTCGTAGATCCCGTCTGAGGTGTCGTGGATGTGGAAAGTGAGCTCGAAGGTTTCGTTCGGTTGGATCGACCACTGGGTGGTCAGCCAGCCCGTGGAGGATCCGGCGGTGGAGCCCCCAGGGCCGCACTCGAAGCCCGTCCCGGAGATGTTGGTCTGGACGTTCGAGCAGGGCTCGCTGAACGCGGTGTTGATCGCTATGTAGCACTGCTTCTGGCCCTCGTCGTTGATGGTGTCCCAGTAAGACCAAGGGCTGGAGCAGTCGGTGGTATTGATCACGGTCTTCACGTTGCCCGTGGTCTGGGGCGCCTTGAGGAAGATGTAGAATTTATCGTTGTATGAGGACCCGATGTACTCCTCGTACTCCTCGGAGAAGTAGATGTAGTCGAGGGAGAAGCCGATCGCAGTGGGGGGCGCGGTCACCACGACCTTGAGCTCCACGTTGTCGTAGGTGGTGTACCCGTCGCTGGAGAAAGGATCCGACGCGCCCCCGCCCCCGGGGAGATCCACGCTGTGGCTGGTCCCGGTAGCGGGGCCGGAGGCCAACAGGGAGTAGCTGTTCCCCGCCCAGGGCGCCAGGTCGTTGTTGGGACTACCGAAGTGGTTGACCGCAGCCCAGGCCGACGAGATGTTGTCTCCCGTGGGGGAGTAGATCTGTGAGCTGACGATGAACTCGTCGAAGCACATCTCCATCGCGCAGAGATACGCCTGCATCGTCTGACCGGTGCAGCCGCCCGGGCAGGGGAAGATCAGCGGCCCGCCCTCGTCGACGTCCCCGTCGCAGTCGTTGTCAATTCCGTCGTTGTAGAGCTCGTCCATCCCGGGATTCGCCTGGGCCGATGTGTCGTCGCAGTCCCCCGCTCCAAAGGGGCAGGTCGCTGGGTTCCCAGCCACGGGCATGTACACGTCGCACCAGTCGTCCCCGTCGTCGTCACAGTCCTCGTCCCAGGCTCCGTCGCAGTCGTTGTCCAGATCGTCGCAGAGTTCGAGCATCAACGGGCCCACATCCGGGTTGGTGTCGTCGCAGTCCCCGGCCAGTAAGGCCAGCCCCAGCACGTAAGGATCGCAGACGCAGGTCTCAGTGGCCGCGATGCCTATCCCATCCAGGTCTCCGTCGAGGTAGACAGTGGTGCAGCCCTCCGCAGCCTCCTCGTCGACCTCCCCGTCGCAGTCCTCATCCCCGCCGCCGCAGGCTTCGGCCGCAGCTGGGTGGATTCCCGAATCCCAGTCATCGCAATCGCCGGCCTGCGCGGACAGGCCCGGTGCGGCAGCATCGCACAGACATTTCTGTGTGCCGTCCTTCCCATATCCGTCCCCGTCCCCGTCCACATAGACCGGGCCGCAGCCCGTAGCGTCCTCCTCGTCCGTGAAGCCGTCGCAGTCGTTGTCCTTGGCATCGCAAGACTCGGTGAGGAGGTTGCTGACGAAGGGGTCGAGGGGCGCGCAGTCAGTCATGTCCGCCTCCCCGTCCCCGTCGGTGTCCTGGTCCGTGCAGTCCGCAATCCCGTCGAGGTCCCCATCGGGGAAGCCCTCGTCCGCCACTCCGTTGCAGTTGTCGTCTGCGCCGTTGCAGACCTCGGTGCCGCCGTGGCCCACGTCAGGGTTCGCGGGCGCGCAGTCGGTCTCGTCGGGGTCGCCGTCCCCGTCGTCGTCCGAGTCGCAGAGGTTCCCGACGCCGTCCCCGTCCGTATCCAACTGGGAGGGGTTCACACCGTCCGGGCAGTTATCCGACTGATCGGGCACGCCGTCGCCGTCCGTGTCTGTTTGCGAGCCAGGGACGTCGGGCTCGGACCCGATCTCCCCGCCCGTGAGGTCCTCTCCCTCCAATACGTCCGTATCATCGGGAAGCGAGGGGCCAGCGTCCTGCCCGGTGCCGACGACACAGAGGCCCGCTGCACAGGTAGCGCCCGACCCGCAGTCGCCGCAGGACCCACCGCAACCGTCGTCGCCGCAGTCCCGGCCAGTGCAGGAGAGGAAGCATGCGCCCGTTCCGCCTACGTCCGGCGGTCCACCTCCCCCGTCCCCGCCGCTCTGGTCGCAGGAAGCGAACGCCAGGGCGAGTACGAGCACTGTGAGCTGTCGTCCCATTACACACCCCAAGCAGCCTTACGCCCGGAGTGTATCACACGCCCTCCGCAACGGGTTAGTCGAGCTGCAGGGCGGAGGGACCTTCGGACAGCCCGAGATCAAAGGAGAATCGACGGCTGCAACAGGCGGGTGGTGAGATATGCAGGCTATAGTTTCTTCTGGAGGTCGGACGGCAGGGTCTCGACGCCGTCATCGGCGATCTCGATGATGTACCCCTTCCAGGCGAAGGTCACCTTGTCACCAAGGGCCATGTAGCGGGCCACGAGCTTGGACGCCTTGGCCAGATCGAAGTAGGCCTTGGAGTAGGGCTTGACCTTGATGCGCTTGCCGCTGGTGGCCGCCTGGTCGACCCAGCCGCCGTCCTTCCAATCGAAGGTCTTGTCCCCCACCTCACGGACGGTACCGCCGGTCTTCCCTGCGATCTCTGCGGACTTCATCTTCGCTACCTTCTGAGACACCCGAACGGCCTTCTCGCCGCTGTCCTTCTTGAGCTCCTCCGCGTCCATCATGAGGCCCATGTCCACCGACGGCTCCTCCGCCGCGGTGGCCTCGGGCATGGGTGCCGCGTCACCGCCGGC
>CAZNWW010000579.1:0-2401 GCA_964576155.1 uncultured Myxococcales bacterium
TGTCTACGAGTTGATGAGCCATGCGCTAGAGCGAGGGCTGCACGTCGCCCTGTCCACCAACGGGACGATGATCACCGAGCAGGTGGCAAAAGAGCTGACGGCTGCGGGCGTGAATCGTGTGGGCATCAGCCTGGACGGTCTCGAGGCCACCAACGACCACTTCCGTGGCGTGGAGGGCGCATTCGAGCAGGCCCTGACCGGGATTCGGGCATGCCTTGCCGAGGGGATGACCGTGAGCCTGCGGTACACGGTCACGAAGCACAACTCGAAGCATCTGGAGGGCATCTTCCGGCTGGCTGAGAAGGAGGGCGTACCTCGCCTGTGCGTCTACCATCTGGCGTACGCAGGGAGAGGGCGTGGCCTGCTCCCGGCCGACCTTGAGGCCCCGGAGCGCAGGGCGGTGGTCACGGACATATTTCGTCAGACAGTGGAGTTGCACGAGCGCGGCGGCGACATGGAAGTCCTCACGGTGGACAACCACACCGACGCCCCGTACCTGCTGCTCTGGGCCCAGGAGAACCTTCCCGAGCGTGTGCCGGAGATCAAGCGGCTGCTGAAGTCCAATGGCGGGAGCAGCACGGGAAAGGGGATTGCCTGTATCGACGAGCAGGGATTCGTACACCCGGACCAGTTTTGGCGCTCCAAGAAGGTAGGCGACGTGCGAGAGCGTCCATTCAGCGAGATATGGGAGGACGACAGCGTCCCACTGCTGGGGCAGCTCCGCGCTCGGAAAGAGCTGCTCAACGGACGGTGCCCGGACTGCCGGTTCCTGTCGATCTGCAACGGCAACCTGCGGTCTCGCGCGGAGGCCTCCACCGGCGACCTGTGGGGGGACGACCCGGCCTGCTATCTGTCGGACGAGGAGATCGGCGTCCAGGTGGCGGAGGCCCTCGCATGAACCGTCCATCGGGCGACGGCCATCCCTTCGGCGGAGGGCACGCGCCCGGACCGCCTCGGAACATGGACATGGACCCAATGTTGGTGTTCTGGGAGGTCACCCGCGCGTGCGCCCTCAAGTGCCGCCACTGCCGCGCCACCGCGCAGCCGCAGCGCCATCCGATGGAGCTGTCTACCGAGGAGTGCTACCGGGTCATGGACGGCCTGGCCTCCTTCGATCAGAAGCCGATAGTGGTGCTGACCGGCGGAGACCCCTTCATGCGGCGAGACCTGTACGATATCGCTTCCTACGGCGTGAAAAAGGGACTGCGGGTCTCGGTTTCGCCGTCCGTCACTGCCCTTGTGACCAAGAAGCGGCTCGAGCGCTTGACGGAGGTTGGCGTGTCTGCCATCTCCTTCAGCCTGGACGGCTCCGGCCCTGAACTGCATGACGGGTTCAGGGGCGTTCCCGGCTCGTTCGACCGGACGATGGAGACGATACCGACGGCGATGGAGGCCGGGCTCGGGGTCCAGGTCAACACCACCGTATCGAACTGGAATCTGAAGGACCTGCCCTCCATGGCCGGGGTTGTCGGGTCGCTGGGCGTCCCACTGTGGGACCTGTTCTTCCTTGTGCCGACGGGGCGCGCGCTCGATGCGGACTTGCCGTCGGCAGAGGTTCACGAGTCGACCTTCAACTGGGTCTACGAGCTTTCGCAGTCCGATGGGCCCAGGGTCAAGACGACGCTGGGCCAGCCGTATCGCCGGGTGTGGCTGTCGAACAGGCTCCGGGACCAGGGCGTCGACTTACGGGACTTGACGCCCGAGCAGCTTGTCGAGCGATGGCCCGGCGGGGCGGCCACCAACGACGGTCGCGGCATCCTGTTCATTTCGCACCTGGGGAGCGTTTTCCCAAGCGGATTCCTTCCAGTCAAGGCGGGGGATGTCCGGAAGGACGACCTGGTGTCGATATACCGCGATTCGCCGGTGTTCCGATCGTTGCGTTCCTCCGACGAGCTCGAAGGCAAGTGCGGTGTCTGTCCGTTCAGGAAGGTCTGCGGCGGGTGCCGCGCGCGCTCATATGCCATGACCGGCGACTACCTGGCCGCGGACCCGACCTGTCCCTACCAGCCTGTCGGGGCGGACCCATGGCCTGAGGATCCCGTGGCAGCGTTGTGAGTCTCTTGCGCCGACAATCGTGCGACCGTGGTCAGGTGCAGTCTGCGAGCATCAAGGTCTTCCTAGTCGGTGGCCCAACCCGGAGCACGGGCACGACGTTACGTTCTGCCCTGGCCGCAAAACTTGGAATTGCATCTCTCACCTGTAGACCGTCAGCGAAAATGGGACTGCGACACCTTCAGTACGGTATCACTCGGACAGACCCACCGTCGGCCGAGCCGGCGCAGGCCCAGGCGCCATTATGGCCACCGGTTTTGAGAGCGCAAGAAGCTCAATTTGATCGATCATGACCTCCGAGTCGACCAGCGTCTCGAAGGCGATTGTCCCACGGAGCAGCGGGGCATGA
>CAZNWW010000579.1:2411-2781 GCA_964576155.1 uncultured Myxococcales bacterium
ATCGGTCACCACCAACCCGATCTCTCCATCCACAGAAGCCTGAAGATTCCCATCGAATCCCATGATTTCGATCACGTGCCAGGAATCGAGGCTATAGGATTTCTTGATGTCTGAGAGGTAGATGAAGTCGTCTCCGATCTGCTTCTGCAGATAAAGCCCTCCTTCATGGAAGCCGAAGAGGTACCGGGTAGGTCCCCCATCTTGCATCATGCGGTAGTTGATGTGCACGGTCCCGCTGACCAGCCTGATCGGGAATCTGATCGCATAGCTCCTCAGGATGGTTCCCGGCGTGAATGTCGCCGAGCTGGGGCCTTTGCCGTGCAGGACGAGGTTTCCGTCTACCAAAGACACCTGCCAACCAGATTCCAGG
>CAZNWW010000579.1:2791-3255 GCA_964576155.1 uncultured Myxococcales bacterium
CCTTGGGCCAGCCGGTCCTCGAAATTCTCGCTGTACATTCGCCCAGCATAGTGGGCCGGGGGGATTGAGGCAGTCCCGGATTCAGAGGCAATTACTGATGCCGGCACAGGCGAGGCATTCGCGGTGATAGCCTGCAGTGTCGGCCCAGCGGTTCCAACTTGGCTCGGACGCGACATGGGTGCAGGGGACGAGACAGCAGACGTCCCGGGCCGGTTTTGTGCGTCTTGTGCGCATGCAAGACCGGGTCCGATCAGAAGAACCAGCGCCCCGAAGAAAACGTGGCTCGACATCTCACGACTCCCCTGCACAGCCATTGCTGCCTGGCTTGAACGAAACACGCAGGCAAACTCGAGGGGTCAGGAAGACTTCCCAGACATCCACCTCGGGGCCGATCTCGACGCGTCGCGACCCGTAGAGCCTACGTTGATGTTCAGACGGCTTCCTTGCAGGGCGTCGGGCCACAT